>NZ_JBEXCY010000098.1:21606-41144 GCF_040605515.1 Dactylosporangium sp. NPDC005572
CCGCTCGTGGCCTCTGCTCCCGGTCCGCTCGTGGCCTCTGCTCCCGGTCCGCTCGCGGCGTCTGCTCCCGGTCCGCTTCGGGCCGTCCCTGGTCCAGTCTCGCTGGTGGCCGTCGGCCTTGCTGCGCCGTCGCACGCCGCCAGCATCAGCAGCACCGCCACCAGCACCGCCATCCGCAGCGCCGTCATGACCGGCCGCCCAGCCGGGCCGGGGTCGGCGCGAGGCTGTGGTCCGTCCACACGAGGGCGTCCCTCGGGGGCCGTCCGCCGGACCGGTCCACGACGCGACCGGCCCGCCCGGCCGGCGCCTCGATCCTGCTGTCGATTGCAGTCATGCCGGCACCGTAGGCCCGAGGCGTACCACCGCCGGCCGGCCACGACCGGCACAGGACAGCGCCTACGCCGGCGCCGGTGCGGTGGCGGGGCGGGCGGCGGTGTCGAGGGTGTAGCGGCGCTGGATCAGGATCGCGGCCAGCATGAGGGCCGCCGGGACGAGGCCGAAGCCGAGGCGCACCGCGAGCAGTGCCGCCGGTGACTGCGGGGTCGGCTCGTCCGAGGAGCTGGCGACGAAGCCGCCGGCGGCGAGGCAGGCCGCGTAGACGTACGGGCCGAGGGCGCCGCCCAGGGCGTCGGCCGCCGTCCAGACACCTGTGTAGCCGCCCGCCTTGGCCGGGCCGTCCGGGCCGGCGGCCGCGATCACGTCCGGGACCATCGAGAACGGCAGGAGCTGCATCGCGGCGAAGGCGATGCCCAGCACCGCGACCGCCGCCACGAGCACCACGAGACCGGCCGTGGCGCCCAGTGCCAGTACCAGCGCACCCGCGACGAACGTGAGCTGGGCGGCGAGGAGGCCCCGCTGCTTGCCGAAGCGGCGGGCGAACGCCACCCACAGCGGCGTGGTGAGGATCGCCGGGGCGACGAACGCCGCCACCAGGACCGTCGTCAGGGCGGGGCGGTCCAGCTCGTACTCGGCGAAGTACGGCACGGCGGCGAGGACCAGGTGGGTGGTGGTCGACATCGCGAGGTACGACGTCACCAGGGCGCGGAACTGGCGGTCGCGCAGCGCCGCGAGCAGTCCGCCGTGGGAGGGTGTGGCGGGTGTGAGCGGGGCGGCGCGGGTCAGGCGGGTCACCCCGAGGACGCCGACCAGCATGGCCGCCAGCATGGCCAGGCCCAGGGCCACGCCCATCGTGCCGTAGGCGGCGCCGGCGAGCAGCGGGGCGGCCACGCCGCTGAGCAGGATGCCGACCGTCAGCACGACCATGCGGAACCCCATGAGGCGGGTCCGCTCGTGGTAGCCGATGGCGAGGTCGGCCGGCGTGCTGAGATAGGGCACCTGGTACGCGGCGAAGAGGAGGTTGCCGGCGATGAACGCGACCGCGACCCAGAGGGCGGCGCCGGGGCCGCGCAGCCCGTTCGGCACCGCGAACAGGACGGCGAACGCGACGGCCAGGCCGCAGCCGAGCAGCAGCAGGCGGCGGCGGTGGCCGTGGCGCGCCAGGTCGGCGTCGGAGACGCGGCCCACCCACGGGTGCAGCACGACGTCGGCGATTTTGGGCACCAGCAGGGCGAACCCGGCCAGCAGGGGCGCGACGGCGAGGACGTCGGTCATGAAGTACAGCAGCAGCAGCCCGGGCACCGTGACCCACACGCCCATGCCGACCGACCCGGTCGCGAAGGGCAGCAGGCCGCGCAGCGGCAGGCGGGTGTCCGTCATCGACCGCTCCCTAGCCTCTTCCCTCGGGCCGTGGCTAATCCAACGTGCGATGGATAATAGGCGACGATGGACGACATGAACACCCCGCGCCGCCGGCCCGGCCGTCCGCCGCAGGCCGACCCGCAGGCGACCCGCGAGCGGATCGTCGCGGTCGCCACGGGCCTGTTCGCCCGCCACGGCTTCGACGCGGTGAGCGTGCGGCAGGTCGCGGACGCGGCCGGCGTCGACGTGGCGACGGTGCACCACCACACGGGCGGCAAGGCGGTGCTGTACGAGTCCTGCTTCGCCCGCGTCTTCACCGCCGAGCAGCGGGCGCTGGAGCCGGTGCTCGGCGGGTCGCCGGACCTGCACCGGGTGCTGGACGCGTTCCTGGACTTCCTGGAGGAGTGGCCGGAGAACACGGGCCTGTGGCTGCGCCGCTGGCTCGACCCGACCCGCCACCAGGGGATCGACGAGCGCTACTCGATGCCGCTGTACGAGCGGGTCGAGCGCCTGCTGGCCGCGGCGGGCGAGCCGCACCCGCGCATCGCCGTGCGCAGCCTGATCTGGGCCGTCCACGCCCACGCCGTGCGGGCCCTGCACGGCGAGGTGCCCGACGAGGAGCGCGCGGCCCTGCGCGAGTTCGCGCACCGCTGGGTGTCGCGGATGTACCCGTCAGCCCCGTAGGCCGTCCGCTGAGATGCCGAACATCTCGTGGGCGACGCCGAAGCCCAGGTCGTGGACCAGCCGGCGCTTCCAGGGGCGCTGCACGATGGCGTGGGTGAGGCGCCGGGCCGCGCGGGGGCTGCGCATGATGCGCTCGGCGATCTCCCAGGCTCGCGGCAGCAGCCGGTCGGCCGGCAGCACCTCGTTGACCAGGCCGAGCTCGAGCGCCTGGCGGGCGCTGATCGGCTCGCCGGTGTAGAGGTGGTACGCGGCCCGCTTGGTGCCGAGCAGCTCCTGCAGCGTCAGCTGCTGGCCGTCGCCCGGCGCGACCCCGGTGGGCAGGTGGGGATCGACGATTGTGGCGGTCTCGGTGGCCAGGGTGATGTCGCACAGCAGCGCGAACTCGGTGTGGGCGATGCTCGGTCCGTTGATCGCGGCGATCGTCGGGATGTCGATGCCGAAGACGAAGTTCTCCAGCAGTTTGATCGCGTCGTAGTAGGTGCGCTCGTAGGCGAAGTCCTTCGGGCGGGCCTCGCGCATGAGCTTGCGGGTCGCCTCGCCCGCGTCGGACGTGTCCGGGGCCGGCGGCAGGGTGAGCCAGTGCTCGCCCGTGCCGGTGAGGATCAGCACCTCGTTGTCCGGGTCGTTGCCGATCTCCTGCCAGGCCTGGCCCCAGGCGTTGTGCACGGCGAAGCCGAACTGGGCGGGGCCGCCGTCCGTGTGCATCCGCAGTTCGAGGATGCCGTCACGCCGGTGCATCACGAAGTAATCGGCGTACTTCTCGGCGTACGACTCGAGGCGGGGGCGTGGGACGTATTCCTCGGGCATGGTGGCCACCTTCGCTGTGCGAATGAAGTGGAGCAGTGCTCCGAATATATCGAGCACTGCTCCGGTTATCAACCGGAGCCTTGACGGGCGGCGGCCGGGTGGCGCAGTATCCAACGCGTGTTGGATTATCGGGTCGCGGTCGTCGGGGCCGGGCCGGCCGGGCTCGCCACCCTCAAGGCGCTGCGGGACCGGGGGATCAGCGCGGTCTGCTTCGACGCGGGGGAGCGCCCCGGCGGGCTGTGGGTGCTCGGCGGGCCGCATTCGTCGGCGTACCGGACGCTGCACCTCAACACCAGCCGCACCCGCACCGAGTTCGCCGACTTCCCCATGCCGGCCGACTGGCCCGACTACCCCGGCCACGAGACCGTCGCCGGGTATCTGCGCGACTACGCCGAGCGGTTCCAGCTGGAGACCCGGCAGCGGCACACCGTGACCCGCGTGGCCAGGGCGGACCGGCACTGGTCGGTCACCGCCGAGGGTCCACAGGGGACGGTCGCGGTCACCGTCGAGGCCGTCGTCGTGGCCAACGGGCACAACACCGTGCCGCGGTGGCCCGAACCGGCCTACCCGGGCGACTTCGCCGGCGAGCAGCTGCACAGCCACGACTACCGCGACCCGGCCCAGCTCGCCGGCCGGCGCGTGCTCGTCGTCGGCGGCGGGAACTCGGCCATGGACATCGCCGTCGACGCCTCGCACGTCGCCGGCACCACCCTGCTGTCGGTGCGGCGCGGGGTGTGGATCGTCCCGAAGTACCTCTTCGGCAGGCCCTCCGACACGCTCAACGGGGCGCTCGCCAAGCGGCTGCCCTGGCGGGCCCGGCAGCGGATCAGCCAGACCATGCTGCGGCTCGCCGTCGGGCCGGTCACGCGGTACGGGCTGCCGGCGCCCGCGCACGGGTTCCTCCAGGACCACCCGACGCTCTCCGACGCGCTGCTGCCGCGCATCACGCACGGCGAGATCGGGGTGCGGCCGGCGATCGAGCGGCTCGACGGCGGGGACGTCGTGTTCGCCGGCGGCCGGCGCGACCCCGTGGACCTCATCGTCTGGTGCACCGGCTACCGGGTGGAGCTGCCGTTCCTGGACCCGGCGCTGCTCGGGCCGGACGGGGCCGCGTCGCTCCCGCTGTACCGCCACATCTTCCACCTCGACGAAGAAGGACTGATGTTCGTCGGCCTGATGCAGTCCACCGGCGCCGCCCTTCCCGTCGTCGAGGCGCAGGCCCGCCTGGTCGCGGCCCGGCTCGCGGGCGCCTACCGGCTGCCGTCCGGGCAGCGGCAGCGCGAGGACTGCGCCGCCGAGCTGCGCTCCGCCCGGGAACGGTGGGGCGAGCGGCGGCCGGCCATGCGCATCGACTTCGACGCGTACCTCGCCCTCGCCGCCGCGGAGCTGCGGGCATGAGCAACAAGGGCATGACCGGCAAGGGCATGACCGGCAAGCGGGTCATCGTCACCGGGGCCAACGGCACCTTCGGCAGGCTCCTCACCCGCCGGTTCACCGGGGCGGGCGCGACCGTCGTCGGCATCGACCTCACCGCCGCCCCCGGCGTGCTCGCCTGCGACCTCACCACCACTGCCGTGGCGGGCGTCGTGGAGCGGGCCGTCGCCGAGCTCGGCGGGCTCGACCTGCTGGTCAACAACGCCGGCGTCGGCGGGCCCGCCCCGGCCGAGCTGGCGCCCGACACCGTCGTGAAGCGGCAGCTGGAGGTGAACCTGCTCGCCGCCTGGCGGACCACCGCCGCCGCCCTGCCGGCGCTGGAGGCCGGCCGCGGCCGGGTGGTGTTCGTCGCCAGCCGGATGGCGGTGCTGCCGCTGCCGCTCGCCGCCGCGTACGGGGTGAGCAAGCGCGCCCTCGTCGCGTACGCCGACGCGCTGCGCCTCGAGGTGGGCAGCCACGTCGGGGTCAGCGTCGTGTACCCGAGCATGGTCGCGTCCCCGATCCACGACAGCACCGCCGCGGCGGGCCTGTCGCTCGACGGCGTCTCCCGCTACGAGCCGGCTGAGGGCGTGGTCGACGCGATCGTGCGCGCCGCCACGGCCCGGCGGGCGCCGCGCGCCGTCGCGACCACGGCCCGCGGCCGCCTCGAGATGGCGATCGCCCGGCATTTCCCGTCGCTCGCCGACCTGCTCGTCCGGCGCACGGTCCGCTCCCGGCTGGCGGCCGGCGCCTTCGACGGCGCGCCACTCGCGGCCGGCATGCGCCGCCGGTACGGCGGTCCCACGAACGGGTGACCCGCTTGACGAATCCCCCACGGGCCACCCGGCGGTCGCCGTAGCGTTGGCCGCGGGGGTGAGCGGGGGATGATTCGCGGGTCGGCGGCCGCCGTGGTGGGACTGGCCGCGCTCATGCTGGCCGGATGTGCGCCCGCCCACGTGTTCGCGGGACCGCTGCCGTCCGCGTCGCCGACCGACCTGCAGCCGGGCCTGCTGACCGGGGGTGACCTGCCACCGGGGTACATCCGGATCGCCTCGGTGACGAATGCCGACGGTGCGGTGAGCATCGACGGGGGTGACTTCCCCGGCTGCCCGGCGCTGGAGCCGATGACGACGGAGCGCACGACGGCCGCGGCGGTGACCTACAGCCGGGGAATCGCCGGTCCGTACCTCACGCACGCCCTCGTGCGGTTCCCGCCCGGCGAGGCGGCCGCCTCCATGACGAGGCTGGCCGAGACCGCGACGTCCTGCCACCGGTTCACCCAGAACCTGGCCGGCGTGACCGTGACGTTCACGGTCGAGTCCCTCCCGGCCCCGCCGGGCCTGGCCGACCAGGCGGTGGCGCTGCGGATGACCGGCACGACGAACGTCGACCTGTCGGTGAACGCGGAGACCGTCGCGCTGCGCCGCGGCGACCTGGTGGTCTGGCTGACCGACATGTCGATCGGCCCCACCCCGCCCGGCATCGCGGTGTCCCTGGCCGAGGCCGCCACGGACCGCTGCCGGCAGGCCCTGCCCGGCTGCTGACCCGGCCGGCTGATGGGGTCCGGCTGATGGGGTACTGCCGGTACCCGGAACGACAGCCACTCCCACCCACGCGGCGGCCCGGATTGGATGGAACGGGCAAGGGTAGGCGCACAGCGACCCGCGAGAAGGAGGAGTGACATGGTGGCCTGGACCGACGAGGAACTCGATCGGGTCGGCGACGCCGACGAGCTGCAGCTGGCCTCCCGCCGCGCCGACGGCACGCTGCGGCCGTACGTGACCATGTGGGTGGTCCGCGAGGGCCACCAGATGTATGTGCGCTCGGCGTACGGGCCGGACAATCCGTGGTACCGCCGGGCCAGGGCGAGCGGCATTGGACGGATCCGGGCCGGCGGCGTGGAGCGCGACGTGACCTTCGCCGACGCGGCAGCAGACGCCCACGCCGGGATCGACGCGGCCTACCACGTCAAGTACGACCGCTACGGTCCGGCGTACGTCGGCCCCGTCGTCGGTGCCAAGGCGGCACCGGTCACCATCCGCCTGGTCCCGGCATCCTGAAGGAGGAACGCGTGGAGCACCGTCCGGAGGTCATCGTCGGCAAGGCGCTCAGGGGCCGGCGGGACGACGTCGTGCTGGCCACGAAGTTCTTCATGCCGTTCGCCGACGACCCGAACCACCGCGGCGGCTCCCGGCGCTGGATCATGACCGAGGTCGAGCACTCGCTGCGCCGGCTCGGCACCGACCGCATCGACGCGATCGTCCCACCCGGCATCACCCTCAACCCCGCCGACAACGGCTGGGTCAGCCCCTCCCTGCAGCCGTCCGCCCGCCGACGCGGAGGTACCACAGCATGATCACCCGACACGGGACGCAGAAGGCCACCCCGGGGCCGGCCGAGAACTTCACCGGCGACGTGCAGGTCCGGCCGCTGTTCGGCGCGGAGGAGACGGCGCCGTACAGCGGCGCGTACGTCACGTTCCAGCCCGGCGCCCGGTCGGCGTGGCACACCCACCCGGCCGGGCAGCGGCTGGTCGTCATCGAGGGCGTCGGCCGGACCCAGCGCTGGGGCGGCCCGGTCGAGGAGCTCCGCCCCGGCGACGTCGTCTGGTGCCCGCCCGGCGTCCGGCACTGGCACGGCGCCGCCCCGGCGTCGGCGATGACCCACCTCGCCCTCACCGGCATCCGCGACGGCCAGGGCGTCGAGTGGCTGGAGAAGGTCACCGACGAGCAGTACCACGCACACTGAGGCAGGCGGCGGCGGACCGGGTTGCGGTCCGGCCCGGTTGGTTGGCACTGTGGCGGGGTGATCGCCGACGGTGAGCACGTCCGGGTTCCCGAGCAGCGGGTGCTGCCGTCCGTAACGCCGCCCTGGGGGCTGCGTGGTGTGCCGATGCGGGGGCGTGCCGCGGCCCTGCCCCGGGACGGGTCGGTGACCGTGCTGCACGGCATCGGCGGGGTCGGGAAGACCCGCCTCGCCCTGGAGATCGCCGCGCTCGCCGAGGACGCCGGTGTCGCGGTGTGGTGGGTGCAGGCCGGCGACCGGGCGGCGTTCGAGGACGGGATGCGGGCGGTCGGCTACGCTGCCGGGGCGTCGCGCGAGGACTTCGCGGTGGCGAACCCGGCGGACGTGGTGTGGCGGGCACTGCACCGGCTGACGTGGCGGTGGCTGCTCGTCGTGGACAACGCCGACGATCCGGCGGTCGCCGCGGGGCAGGGGCGCGGTTGGATGCGCGTGCCGCGGGCGCCGGGGGCGGTGGTCATCACCAGCCGTGACGGTCGGGCCGAGGCGTGGGCGGACTGGATCACCTGCCGGCCGGTGGAGCCGCTCGATGCGCAGGCGGCGGCGGAGGTACTGCTGGGGCTGGCGGCCGAGGCCGGAAGCGCCGCCGAGGCGCGCCGGCTGGGGGAGCGGCTCAGCGGCATTCCGCTGCTGCTGCATCTGGCGGGCTCGGCGCTGCGGCAGGCCGGCGAGGTCCCGGCCCGCTGGGCGCCGCCGGGTGCGCTGCGGACGTTCGACGGGTACCGGGCGGCGGTCGAGGCCGCGGCGGGGGTGGACGGGCTCTACGAGCGCATCTGGGAGATCAGCCTCGACCAGCTCGACCGCGCGGCGCTGTCCCACGGCCGCGAGCTGCTGCTGGTGATCTGCTGCTTCGCCGACGCGCCGTTGCCGTACGAGGAGGTCCTCGATCCGGCGGCGCTCGGCGTCACGGCGGCGGAGCTGGTGCGCACGCTGCGCGGGCTGGAGGAGCTGGGACTCGTCTCGCTGGGGCCGGGGGAGCTGACGGTGCACCCGGCAGTCCGGACCGCGGCCCGGGCTCACCCGGAGCTCGCGCCGGGGCTGGCCGCGGCCCTGCTCATCGCGGCCGCCGGGCGGATCGGGCCCGGCGTCGCCGGCGTTCGGGCGTGGGCGAGGCTGGGCGAGCACGCCGCGGAGGTCCTCGGCCGGGTGCCCGGCGCCGGTACGGCGGTGCTGGCCGAGGGCGCGGCCCGGCTCGCCGGTAACGGCCTGCACGGCCAGGCCCTGGTCCTGTACGACGCGCTGCCGGGCGCCGGGCAGGACCCGGGCACCCGCCGAGCGAGGGCCGGCGTGCTCCACGAGATGGGCCGGCACGAGGAGGCGCTGGCCGAGTTCGACGCCATGCTGGCCGGCGGGCATCGGGGCGACCTGGTCGCCATCCGGCACGGCCGGGCGCAGGTGCTGCGCGAGATCGGCCGGCACGAGGAAGCGCTGGCCGAGTTCGACGCCGTGGTGGCGATCGAGGATCAGCCGGGCGGCGCCGTCCGTCGCGCACGGGCGAGCGTCCTGCGCAAGGTGGGGCGTTACGAGGAGGCGCTCGCGGAGTTCGACGCGCTCCTGGCGGTCGGCCGGCGGGACACCGTCCTGGCCATCCGGCACGAGCGGGCGCGGGTGCTGCGCGCGATGCGCCGCCACGACGAGGCGCTGGCCGAACTCGACGCGGTGCTGAGTGCCCGGCGTGCGCTGCACGACGAGCGCGACTACGACGTCCTGAACGACCGTCACCAGCGGGCCCGGGTCCTGCGGGAGCTGGGCCGGCACGGGGAGGCGCTGGCCGAGTTCGACGCCGTGCTGGCGATCGAGCGGGACCTGCGCGGTGAGCAGCACGACAAGGTCCTCGCCGGCCGCCACCAGCGGGCCCGGGTCCTGCGGGAGATGGGCCGGCACGACGAGGCGCTGGCCGAGTTCGACACGCTGCTCGCGATCGAGCGCGGACTGCACGATGAGCAGCACAACTATGTCCTGAGCGCGCGTCACGAGCGGGCGCAGGTCCTGCGGGAGCTGGGTCGCCACGGAGAGGCGCTGCCCGAGTTCGACGCGCTCCTGGCGGTCGAACGTGCGCTGCACGGCGAGCAGCACACCTACGTGCTCAACACCCGCCACGAACGGGCCCGTGCGCTCGTTGCGGTGGGACGGGTCGCCGAGGCCCTCGCCGAGTTCGAGGCCGTTGCCGAGGGGCGGCGGGTGTTGCACGGGGCCGGGCATCCGCGGACCCGGGAGAGCATCGCCGCGGCCGAGTCGATCAGGGGTTGACCACCTCGTGGGCGAGGCGGCGCAGGTCGGGCACCGACGGGTGGCTCGGCGGGTCGCGCCAGGCCAGGTACACGTCCACGGCCGGGGCGTCCGTCAGCGGGACGTAGCGGATCGCCGGGTTCGGGTGCATCGCCTCCGTGCCCGTCGACGTCACCCCCACCGCGTCGCCCGCCGTGATCAGGGCCAGCCAGTCGTCCGTGTTCTTCACCGTCAGGACCTGGGTCGGGGCCGCGCCCGTCGGCCACAGGGCGAGGGTGGTGCTGCCCGTCACCGTGTTCAGGGCCAGGGGCTGGGTCGCCAGGTCGGCCAGGGTCAGGCTGGACCGGCAGGCCAGGGGGTTGTTGTCGGCCAGGGCCGCCACGCGGGGCTCGCTGGTCAGGTGCTCCCAGCGGACGTCCGGCGTGTCGATCGGGCCGCGCAGGACCGCCGCGTCCACCGTGCCGGCGGCCAGGCCGGCCGTGCGTTCGTCCAGGCGGAGCAGCTCCAGCAGGGTGCCGGGGTGGGCCTGCTTCCAGCGGCGCAGCAGGGTCGTCGTGTGGACGCCCAGGGCCGACCAGGCGTGGCCGAGGCGCAGCGGCCACTCGTGGGTCGGGTCGAGGGCGTGCTCGACGGCGACCATCGCGGCGGCCGCGCGGCGGCGGAACGCGTGGCCGGCCGCGGTCAGGGCCAGGTGGTGCGTCGAGCGGTCGACCAGGCGGGTGCCCAGGTGGGCCTCCAGCTGCTGCAGCGTGCGGGTCAGCGCGGGCTGCGTCAGGTGCAGCCGGGCCGCCGCGCGTGTGAGGTTGCCCTCATCCGCGATGGCGAGGAAGCCCCGGAGGTGCCGTAACTCGATGGTCATGTGTGACGAGCATAACCGCAGACGGACGGGCATTTCAGCGCGGGTGGCGCACTGCATAGCGTCGGGCCCATGGCCGACACGATTGCCGTCGAAGCGCCCCGGGACCGAGGGGTCGGACTCGTCCTGGCCAGCCAGACGTCCGTCCACAGTGGAGCGGCCGTCGCCACGATGCTGTTCCCGCTCGCCGGGGCCGCCGGCGTCGTCACCCTGCGGCTGGTGATCGGGGCCGCCCTGATGCTCGCCGTCTGCCGGCCCAGGGTGCGCGGCCACCGGGCCCGCGACTGGACGCTGCTCGCCGGGTTCGGGGTCGTGCTCGCCGTGATGAACTTCCTGTACTACCTGGCGATCCAGCGGATGCCGATCGGGCCCGTGGTGACCCTGGAGGTGCTCGGCCCGCTGACCCTGTCGGTGCTTGCCGGCAAGGATGCGGCCCGCTGGCTGTGGGCGCTGCTCGCCCTCGCCGGGGTGGCCCTGCTCGGCTTCGGCGGCCTGCGGGCCGGCGGGTTCGACCTGATCGCCGCCGGGCTCGCGCTCGCCGCCGGAGCGTGCTGGGCGGGGTACATCATGCTCAGCGCCCGCACCGGCAGCCGCTTCCCCAAGCAGGACGGGCTCGCCCTCGCCATGACCGTCGCCGCCCTCGTCGCCCTACCGCTCGGCGTGACCACGAGCGGCGGCGCCATGTTCGGGCCGGTCACCCTCGCGCTCGGGGCGGCGGTGGCGGTGCTGTCCTCGGTGCTGCCGTACAGCCTGGAGCTGGCCGCCCTGCGCCGGCTGCCGACCAGCACGTTCGCGGTGCTGATGAGCCTGGGGCCGGCGATCGCCGCGCTCGCCGGGTTCGCCATCGCCGGGCAGGCGCTGTCGGTCGCCGAGATCGCGGCGATCGTCCTCGTGGTGGCGGCGAGCGCCGGAGCGGTGCGGAGTCGTACAGTCGCCGAGTGACCGAGTTGCGCATCGGCATCCTCGGGGCGGCACGGATCGCGCCCGCGGCCCTCATCCGCCCCGCCCGGGTCGTGCCCGGGGTGACCGTCGCCGCGGTCGCGGCGCGCGACCCGGCCCGGGCCGCCGCGTTCGCCCGCCGGCACGGCATCCCGACCGTGCACCCGGGCTACGCGGAGCTCATCGCCGACCCCGGCCTGGACGCCGTGTACGTGCCGCTGCCGAACGGCCGGCACGCCGAGTGGACCCTCGCGGCCCTCGACGCGGGCAAGCACGTGCTGTGCGAGAAGCCGCTCACGTCCAACGCCGACCAGGCCCGGGAGGTGGCCGCGGCAGCCGGCGAGCACGTGGTGATGGAGGCCTTCCACTACCGCTACCACCCGTTGATGCGGCGGGCGCTGGAGCTCGTGCCGCGGCTCGGCGAGCTGCGGCACGTGGAGACCAGCATGTGCTTCCCGCTGCCGAGGTTCAACGACATCCGCTACGACCTGAGGCTCGCCGGCGGCGCGTCCATGGACGCCGGCTGCTACGCCGTCCACGCCCTGCGCACCCTGAGCGGCCAGGAGCCCGACGTGGTCGCCGCCCGCGCGCTGCTGGCGAAGCCCGGCGTCGACCGCGCCATGGTCGTCGACTACGTGTTCCCCGGCGGCGCGACCGGCCGCACCACCGCCAGCCTCTGGTCGCGCCACGTGCTGCGGCTGTCGGCCCGGGTCACCGGCGCGAAGGGCTCCCTCACGCTCTTCAACTATCTGATGCCCAGTGTGTACCACCGGCTCACCGTCACGATCGACGGCCGCACGCACCGGGAACGGGTGCCCGGCGAGGCGACCTACACCCACCAGCTGCGCGCGTTCGCCGACGCGGTGCTGCGCGGCGGGCCGAACCTCACGCCCCCGGCCGACGCGGTCCGCACGATGGCGCTCATCGACGCCGCGTACCGCGCCGCCGGTCTGGATCCGCGAACCTGACGGCGAGCCCGTCGAGCAGCACGTCGAGGCCCAGCTCGAACTGCTCATCGAGGTCGAGGTCGTAGCCGCCGGCCGCGCCGAACGCGGCCATGAGCGCGGTGAAGCGCGGATAGCGGCCGCTGCCGGTGATCCCGGCGAAGCCGGCGCCGTTGACCGCCATCCACCCGTCCTCGTCGATGCCGGTGTCGGCCAGCGCGCGGGCCTCGCCCTCCAGCTGCATCGCCAGGCCCTGAACGTGGCTGAACACCAGGACCTGGAGATCCTGGAGACTCTGCGGGTCGAGCCGGAACGCTCCGACGGCCTGGAACGCCTCCAGCATCCGCTCGCCGTGCGCCACCAGGTTGGGCAGCGGCAGCGGCCGGGTCAGCGGGGTCACGTGCGCCAGCCAGGGGTGCCGGCGGTACAGCGCCCACATCGTGCGGGCGGCCCGCGCGAGCAGGTCGCGCCACCCGCCCGGCTCGCCGGCGCCGGCGACCTCCACCGCCTCGCCGAACGCGGTGTCGGCCATGAGCAGGATGAGCTGGTCCTTGCTGGTCACGTGCCGGTACGTCGACATGGTGGCCACGCCGAGCCGGGCGGCGACGCCCCGCATCGACAGCGCGTCGAGGCCCTCGGCGTCGGCGAGCTCGATCGCGGCCCGCACCACCTGCTCGCGGGAGAGCGGCGCGTCGGCCGGAACGGCGGTGGTCGTCACGCCGGCGACGACCGTGCCGACCCGCGGCTGCGACACGACGACGCCCTGCTGCTGGAGCGCGGTGAGGGCCTTCGTGGCGGTGGCGAGGGCGACACCCCAGTCCTTGGCGAGCTGTCGGGTCGACGGGAGGCGGTCGCCCGGGGTGAGCCGGCCGTCGGCGATGCGGGTCCGGATGTCGGCGACGATCCGCTCGTACTGTGCTAGTGCAGCCATGGCTGTCATAGTACACATTTTTCCTTGTCAGAGGCTGTATGTACGCCGTACATTCAGTGCGTACGAGGTACACCTCACGGAGGAGAAGTCCCATGAAGGTCCTGATCTCCGGCGCGAGCGTCGCCGGTCCCGCCCTCGCCTGGTGGCTGCGCCGGCACGGCATCACGCCGACCGTCGTCGAGCGCGCCCCGGCGATCCGGCCGGGCGGCCAGGCGATCGACGTGCGCGGCGCGGCCCTCACCGTGGTCGAGCGGATGGGCCTGCTGGAGCCGGTGCGCGCCGCCCGCACCCGGATGCGCGGGTCGTCCATGGTGGACAGCGACGGCAACGAGCTGTGGCGCTCCACCGAGTTCGCCCCGAGCAGCGGCCGGTTCGACAGCGACGACGTCGAGCTGCTCCGCGAGGACCTCACCGCGCTGCTCGCCGCGCACACCGCCGGCGTCGACCACCGGTTCGGCGACTCGATCGCGTCGCTGCGCCAGGACGACACGGGCGTCGACGTGCAGTTCGCCGGCGGGGACCGGGAGCGGTTCGACCTGGTCGTCGGCGCCGACGGGCTGCACTCCGGCGTGCGCCGGCTGGCCTTCGGCGAGACGCCGCTGCAGCACCTCGGCAGCTACGTCGCGGTGTTCACCGCCGGGAACGTGCTCGGGCTCGACGACTGGCAGGTGTGGGTGCGCAGCGACAGCGCGGGCGCCGGCATCTAGTCGGCGCGCGAGAACACCGAGCTGCGGGTGAACGTCGGCTTCTACTCGGATCCCCTGCAGTACGACCACCGGGACATCGACGCCCAGAAACGGCTCGTCGCCGAGCGCTGCGCGGGACTGGGCTGGGAGATCCCGAAGCTGCTGGAGTTCATGTGGGACGCGCCCGACTTCTACTTCGACGCCATGGCGCAGGTGCACCTGCCGGCGTGGTCGGCCGGCCGGGTCACGCTCGTCGGCGACGCCGGCTACTGCGCCTCGCCGCTGTCGGGGCAGGGCACCAGCCTCGCCCTCGTCGGCGCCTACGTCCTGGCCGACGAGCTCGCGAAGGCGGGTGACCACGTGACGGCGCTCACCCGCTACGAGGAGCGGCTGCGCCCGTTCGTGGCCGCGAACCAGGCCCTGGCCACGGAGAACCCGGGCCAGCCGGCGTCGGACGAGTCGATGGCGGCGGCGAAGGACGCGATCGCGCTCTGAGTCGAGATCCGGACCGACCGCTGCGGCGGGGTGGTGGGGTGCCCGATCCTGCTGTCGTGCCCCCCACCCGTTTCCTTGCCGCGGCGGTCCTGTCGGCTGCCGTTCTGCTGCCCTCGACCCCGGCCGCGGCCGAACCGCCGGGGAGGCCCGCCTGCCCCGAGACCAGCCCGCAGCTGGCCGGCAAGCACTTCCAGCCCGGTGACGAGGTCCCCGACCTCACGTGCGCGAACCTGCGCGACGCGGTCCTCGACGGCGTCGACCTGACCCAGGCCGACCTCACCGGGGCCGACCTGCAGGGCGCGTCGCTGCGCGGTGCCGACCTCACGCAGGCCGACCTCGGCGGCGCCGACCTGCGCGGCGCCCACCTGGACGACGCCGACCTGACCCAGGCCGACCTGTCCGGGTCCGACGCCCGCGGCACCTCGTTCCGCGGGGCCGACCTCAGCCAGGCCGACCTGATCGGCGCCGACCTGCGCGAGGCCGACTTCATCACCGCGTCGGTCATCCAGGCCGACTTCACCGAGGCCGACCTGCGCGGCGCGCAGACCTGGTGGACGCTGTCCATCCAGGCCACCGTCTCCGGCACCAAGGTCGACCTGTTCGACCCGCGCACGCCCCAGGCCGGCTGGCTGTACATCCTCGCCGGGTTGTGGTTCCTGGTGCGCACCGTCATGCGGCGCAAGGGCGGTGGCAGCACCTCCGGCACCGTCATGTCGACCGTCGGCTTCCTGTTCATCGGCGGCTTCACGTGGGTCTTCGGCTGGATGCTGTTCGCGATGCAGTTCGTGACGGTGCTCTACCCGCTGCTCGCCGGCGCCGCCCTGGTCGCGGCGGCCGGCGTGGTGCGGCAGCTGCGGCCGTCACCCGCGGGCAAGACCAAGCATCTCCTCGTATGACTCGATGAACATCGTCGCCTTGATGCCGGCCGTCTCGGCCGGCCCGAGCACCCCCACCTCCGGGGCGTAGGAGGCGCCGCCCTTGGGCCCCAGCGGCAGCACGATCGCGTCCGGCGCGGGCGTGTAGTCCGCCAGGGGCCCGCCGGCGAGCAGCGCCCGCACGTTGGCCGCCACCACTTCGGCGTGCGCCTGCGCGAGCCGTGCCTGCTTCAGCTCCGGTACCGCGGTGAGGTCGCCGATCGCGAACACCCGCTCGTGCCCGGGCAGCCGCAGCTGGGGCGTCACCGCCAGCCGGCCGTCGGGCTGCCGGGCGGCGGCGAGGTCGTCGCCGAGGTACGACGAGTCGACGCTCGCGCCGTAGCAGGCGAACGTCAGGTCGGCCGCCGGTGCCTGGCCGGCGCCGGTGCCCAGCAGCAGGCGCACGCCCAGCGCGGCGAGCTGCTCACGGACCGACGCGCGGAACTCGTCCGGGAACCGCCCGCCCAGGATGTCCGGCGCCGGGTCGGCGATCGTCACCTCGACGGCCGGCCACGCGGCCTTGATCTCCCCGGCGAACTCGATGCCGACCGCGCCCGCGCCGAGCAGCAGCACGTGCCCGGCGTCGCTCAGCGCCCGGTGCGTGGCGGCGAGGCGGTCCCGGTCGTGCGGCTCCGGCTTCACCGGGAACGGCATCGCCGAGCCGGTGGCGAGAATGATCACATCGGCGTCGAGGTGGGCCCCGGAGGCCAGGTCGGCGCCGGCCGCGGTCACCCGCACCGCCCGGTCCCGCACCACTCGGCCCCGGCTGAGCAGCCGGTCGTACGGCAGGAAGATCCGCTCCGCCCAGTCCGGGTCGGCGACCGCGCGCAGCGCGGCCACGTTGTGCACGAACACCTCCCGCGGCTCCACCAGGGTCACGTCCGCCACGTCGTCGAGCGCCTTCGCGGCGGTGATCCCGCCGTACCCGCCGCCGATCACCAGAATCTCGGTCATGTCCCGACCGTGCCGCCGCCCGCGGTGGCGGGGGAGTCCGAGGTGAGGGTGGTACCGGCAGGGATACGATCCGCGGCCCGCCCGCTGCTACGGTCGGAGCGTGGCCGACAACGAGCTGGGACGGTTCCTGCGGGCCCGCCGGGAGGCGGTCCGCCCGGCCGACGTGGGCCTGCCGACCGGCGCGCGGCGCCGCACGCCGGGCCTGCGCCGGGCCGAGGTGGCGACCCTCGCCGGGGTGAGCGTCGAGTACGTCACGCGGCTCGAGCAGGGCCACGACCGGCACCCGTCGGCGCAGGTGTTGTCCGCCCTCGCCACCGCGCTGCGGCTGCCCGTCGCCGAGCGCGTCCACCTGCACAACCTCACCAAGGGCGCCGGCGGCTTCACCTGCCGCGGCCCCGACCGGCGGGCCGGCCGGATCGTCCGCCCGACCGTGCGGGCGCTGCTCGACCGGCTCGAGCCGACCCCGGCGGTGCTCGTCAACCGGCTCGCCGAGGTGGTCGCCCACACCGAGGGGTACGCCCGGCTGACGGCCGGCACCGGCGTGCTCGACGCCGACCCGCCGGACACAGTCCCGAACCTCGCCCGGTACCTGTTCACCGACCCGCGGGCCCGGCAGCTCTTCGCCGACTGGGACCGGGCCGCCGACGAGCAGGTCGCCGCGCTCAAACACGGCCCGTTCCGCGCCGACCCGGAGATCGCCGCGCTGGCCGACGAGCTCACCGTCACCGCCGGTCCGGTGTTCGCCGGCCGGGCCGAGACGGTGGCCGGCCCGCCGGTCGGCACCGGCGTGCTGCCGCTGGCCCATCCCGCGGTGGGCCCGCTGCGGCTCGCGTACGAGACCCTCGACCTGCCGGCCGCCGACGACCAGCGCCTCATCGCGTACCTCCCGGCCGACCCGGACTCCGCCGCCGCGCTCGACCGCCTCCTGCACCGCCCCCTCCACGTCGTCGCCGCCGTCGGGTAGCCGATAGCATACCTCCACCATAGGAAAAATGGGGGTTTGCATGCCGGCGGTCGTGGTGACCGCGGCGGCCGCCGGCATCGGCCGGGCCGTCGTGGAGCTGTTCGTGGAGCGCGGATACGGCGTCGTCGCCGTCGACACCGATGCGCAGGCCCTTGCCGCGCTGGCCGCCGACCGGGTCGTGACCGTCGCCGGCGACGTCGCCGACGAGGCCGTCAACGCCGAGATGGTCCGGCTCGCGGTCGCCACCTTCGGGCGGCTGGACGCCGCCGTGCTCAACGCCGGGGCGGGCGGGGCGCCGCCGCTGGAGGACCCCGGGGCCCCGGCCGCGCTCGACGCGATCCACGCCGTCAACGTCCGCGGCGCCGCGCTCGGCATCCGGGCCGCGGCGCCGGCCCTGCGCGCGGCCGGCGGCGGCGCGATCGTCGTCACCGCGTCCGTGGCGGCGCTGCGCGGCGACCCGTACACGTGGGCGTACAACGCCACCAAGGCCGCCGCCGTGAACCTGGTGCGCTCCGCGGCGCTGGACTACGCGCACCAGAACATCCGGATCAACGCGGTCGCGCCGGGCCTGACCCGGACCGGCCGGACCGAGCCGGTGCTGCGCGACCCGGGGCGGGCCGCGGACCTGACCGGGCGCATCCCGCTCGGCCGGTGGGCGGAGCCGCGCGAGCAGGCCGAGGTGATCTGGTTCCTGGCCTCGCCGGCCGCCTCGTACGTCACCGGGGCGGTGCTCGCCAGCGACGGCGGGTTGAGCGCGAGCAACGGGATCTTCACGCCTCCGCGCGCGTAGGTTACCGAACGTCGCGCTCGATGTACAGGTCGTGTCTTGGCGGCTCCGGCGGAGGTAGCATCCGAGCCATGAGGACCGCAGCCGGCCACACGACGGTCGATGCGGGCGCCGAGATCCGGCGGATCGACGACGCCGAACGGTACGTCGCCTCGATCTGCTTCAAGACCGGCCCGCCCGCCTCGATCGGCGTCGAGCTCGAACACATCGTCCACACCCCCGACCACCCCACCCGCCCCCTCGACGTCGCGGCGCTCGGCATCGACGGCGTCACCCTCGCCCACGGCGGCCGGCTCGGCCTCGGGCCCGGCGGGCAGGTCGCTCTCGCCGCCCGCCCGCAGCCCGGCCTCACCGCGCTGCGCGCCGCCGTCGACGCGGAGCTCGACCAGCTCGACGGTCTGCTCGCCAGTGGCGGCTTCCGGGCCGCCGGGCAGGGCATCGACCCGCATCGCGCGCCGCGCCGGGTGCGCTCCTCCCCTCGGTACCATGCGATGGCGGCCTCCTTCGCCCGCCGCGGGGGTGACGGGCGCACCATGATGTGCAGCACCGCCGGGCTGCGCCCCTGCCTCGACGCCGGGCCCGCCGCCGGGCTCGCCGAGCGGTGGGCCGCCGCCCACGACGTCGGGCCGACCCTCCTCGCGCTGTTCGCCAACTCGCGCGTGCACGCCGGCCGCGAGACCGGCTGGGCGTCGACGCGGATGCGCACCTGGTACGGCATCGACCCGGCCCGCGCCGGCACCGTGCCGACCGGCCCCGACCCGGCCGCGGCTGGGCCCGCTACGCGCTGCGCGCCCCGCTGCTGTGCGTGCGCCGGCCGAGCGGCAGCTGGACCGTCCCCGCCGGGGTCACCTTCGCCGACTGGGTCGGCGGCGCGCTGCACCGGCGCCCGACCTACGACGACCTCGACTACCACCTGGGCACCCTGTTCCCGCTGGTGCGCCCGCGCGGGCATCTGCAGATCCGGTACCTCGACGCGCAGCCGGGCCGCGACTGGTTCGCCCCCGTGGCGCTGCTGGCCGGCCTGCTCGGCAGCGACGCCGCCGTCGACGCCGCCCGGGCCGCAGCCGCGCCCGCGGCGGGCCGCTGGATCGAGGCCGCCCGCTACGGCCTCACCGACAGCGTGATCGCGGCGACCGCCCCGGCGGTCCTGGACGTGGCGCTGGCCGGGGTGCCGGCGCCGTTGCGGGCCGGGGTGGTCGCGACCGTCGAGGAGTGCTTCCGGCGGGCGTGGCCGTTCGGGTGACGGTTACGCGCCGATCTGCCGGCCGTTGTCGTGCCAGGTGTTGTTGCTCCAGTCGGGCAGGGTGGCGGCGTTGAGCGCCTGGGTGCCGTAGTAGCCGCCCTTGGGCCAGTAACCGCCGCCGGAGGCGCGCATGAACGTGTTGTTCGTGACCTTGCCGTTGGTGATCTTGTAGTTGGCGTCGTACCAGTAGAA
>NZ_JBEXCY010000099.1:0-41047 GCF_040605515.1 Dactylosporangium sp. NPDC005572
CCCAGCGGGTCGGGCGCCGGCCGCACCCCGGCGACCGAGCGGGCCATCTCCTCGCGCAGCCGCTCCTCCAGCCCGCTCATGTGACCTCCGCTCCGCTCCGGCCGCACGAGCTCCATCCTGCGCCCATGATGAGCGGCCTCCTCGGCTGCGCTCCGGAACCGCTCATGTGACCTCCGCTCCGCTCCGGCCACACGAGCTCCAAACTGAGCCCCATGATGAGCGGCCTCCTCCGCTGCGCTCCGGAACCGCTCATCGCGCCCTCCTCTGGGGTTCGCCGGCCTCCAGCAGGCTGCGCAGCCGTTCCAGGCCGCGCGACGCCTGGCTCTTCACGGTGCCGACCGAGCAGCCGAGCACCTCGGCGGCCTCGGCCTCGGACAGGTCCTCCCAGTACCGCAGCACGAGCACCGCCCGCATCCGCTCCGGCAGCCGGGCCAGCTCGGCGACCAGCGCCGTGCGGTCCGCGAACCCGCCCGTCGGGTCGGGGCCGGCCCGGTCCGGCGGTTCGGCGCTGAGCAGCTCCCGGCGCAGCGCCCGCCACCAGCTGGTGCGCTGGTTGACCATGGCCCGGCGCAGGTACGGCAGCGGGTCGGCGATCCGGTCGAACCGCGGCATCACCTTCAGCAGACAGGTCTGCACCAGATCCTCGGCCGCCGCGACCGACCCGGTGAGCAGGTACGCGGTGTGCAGCAACTCGGTGTACCGCAGCCGCACGAACTGCTCGAAGCCCTCCACGCTGCCGCCTCCCGCTCGGACGCCGTCACAGCATGCACGCACCGCCCCCGCGAAAGGTTGACTAGGACTTCGGGTACGGGCCGTACGGGCGGGGGCCGTGGCGGTGGCGCAGCCGCTCCGCCTCGGCGCCGCCGAGCTGCGCGGTGCCGAGGGTGATCGTCGTGTACCGCTCGCCGAACCAGATCTCGTCGAGCGGGTAGAGGCGGCTGTGCCACAACAGGCGGACGATCTCGTCGCGGACGGCCGGGTCGAGCTCGTCGGTGCCGTCAAGCTCGACCCGAATCTGCGCCACGCCCTTGCGGTCCTTCGTCGCCGGCTTCCCGTCGTCGTCGACGACCTCCTGCACGGCCGGGTACTCGAGCGTGATGCCCCGGTGTTTTCCGCTGAGCCGGTCGAGGTCCGCGCGCAGCTGCTCGAGGATGGCCTGCTCCCGCGCCCGCCGCGGGCCCGCGAGCAGGTTCACCAGGCCGATCTCGAGCAGCAGCACCAGGAACAGCGGCAGCCAGAGCGCCGCCAGCGCGATGACCAAGTTCCAGGCGATGAGGTACCCGTACGTCGCGAGCGTGGCGGACGTGAGGGCGTACCAGAGCAGCTTCAGCAGCCTGTGCCGCGGCGCCGTGACGAGCGCGGAGTTGAGCACCACGCGGTCGAACAGCGCGTCCCACCAGTGCCGCCGCGCGGGCCGCGGCGGGGTCGTCAGGTCGGCCAGCAGCGGCGCGACGTCGGCGGTGGTCGTGGCCGCGTGCGCGGCGCGGACCCGCTCGTCGAACTCGGCCAGGTCGAGCCGGCCCTCGTCGAGGGCGCGCTTGAGCGCGTCGGCGGCCTCCTGCCGGTCCGACTCGGCCAGCCGTCGCGCGTCACCCAGCAGGTCCGCCGTCAGCGGCACCAGGTCGTCGTCGCGGACCGCGTCGTGCGCCCGGTCGGCCCGGTCGGCGTACTCGGCCGCGTCCAGCTGGCCGCCGCGGTGCGCCGCGGCCAGCGCCGCGACGACGTCCTGCCGGTCCTGGTCGCTGGCCCGCGCCGCCAGCCCGGCGAGCACCGCGTCGAGGGCGCCGACCCGCCGCGCCTGCTTGATGTCGGCCTCCAGCGCGGGCGCCTCGAACGGGTTGATCCGCCCGTCGGCGACCGCCGCGGCGAGCGCTTCGAACGCGGCCTCCCGGTCGGCCGTGCCGGCGAGCCGCTCGCCGCGCGCCGTGCCGGCCCGGCCCGGCAGCCCGTCGACCAGTGCCTTGAGCTCGTCGTAGGTATCCACTGTGGACAGTGCGGCCAGGCGCCGCCCGTGCTCCTGGTCGGTGAGCCGGCCCTGCGCCGCCGCGTCGGCGAGCCACCGGCGGGCGTCGTCACGGTCCGCCCCGCGCACCCGCATCCGGTCGACCCACTCCCGCACGCCCTTGCGCTCGGGCAGGTCCGTCGTGAGCCGCACCAGGTCGGCGCGGGTCTTCGTGGCCCGCACCGCACCGGCCCGCCGCTCGTGCTCGGCGCCGTCGAGCCGCCCCTCGGCGCGGGCGACGCCGAGCAGCCGCCGCACCTCGTCCCGGTCGGCGTCCGAGGCCCGCAGTTCCCCGTACCCGCCGTCGGACCACCCCAGGTTCACGAACACGGATGATACGGCCGCCACGCCGGTCAGCGGTCGCGACAGCTAGTCCCGCCAGCCGGCGTCGAGCAGGCGGATGATCGCGGCCAGGGACGCCTGCGGGTCGGGGTCCGTGCCCGCCAGGTCGGGGATCTGCAGGACATACCGGGCCAGGGCACGCACGGCCGGATCGGTCGCCGTGCGGTCCGACTCGGCGGCGATCGCCTCGGCCAGTGCCGGCTCGGCCGCCATCCAGAGCTTTCGCTGATAGTCGCGCAGCGCCGCGGTACCGACGATGAGATCTCTCTTGTGGAGCAGCTCCGGGGTCAGGTCGGCGGCGAAGGCGCCCCGGCCGGCCAGGAACCCGTGCAGCGCGGTGAGCAGCGGCGTGCCCGCCGGCCGGTCGCGGACCGCGGCGACCAGGGCCTCGCGCCGCTCGGTGCCGTCGTCGAAGATCAGCGCCTCTTTGCCGTCGGGCACGTGCTTGAACAGCGTGGCCAGGGACACGTCGGCGGCGTCGGCGATCTGCGCGACGGTGACCCCGTCGTAGCCGTGCTCCAGGAACAGCCGCAGCGCGGCGTCGGCGAGGGCCTGGCGCGTCTGCGCCTTCTTCCGCTCGCGCCGCCCCGTCGTCGTCACGTCCACACTCTACACCGACTCTGAAACTAAAGTCACTTTGACTGTAGAGTGACTCTGCATATGCTCGGAGGCATGAACACGCGCATGATGTGGGCGATCCTCGGGCTGGTGCTGCTTGCCGACGGGCTCGACATGATCGACTCGACCGTCACGAACATCGCCGCGCCGACCATCGCCGGGCACCTCGGCGGCGGCGAGGTGCTCATCAAGTGGCTCGGCACCGCGTACATGCTGGCCATGGGCGTCCTGCTGGTCGTCGGTGGCCGGCTCGGCGACCGGTTCGGCCGGCGGCGGCTGTTCCTCGTCGGCATGGCCGGCTTCACCGCCGCCTCGGCCGTCGCCGGCCTCGCGCCCAGCCCGGCGGTGCTCATCGCCGGGCGGATCGCCCAGGGCGCGTTCGGCGCGCTGCTCATCCCGCAGGGCATGGCGATCATGACCGCGACGTTCTCGCGGGAGATGCTGACGAAGGCGTTCGGCCTGTTCGGGCCGCTGCTCGGGGTGGCCACGGTCGGCGGGCCGGTGCTCGCCGGGTTCATCATCGACGCCGACCTGTTCGGCCTGTCCTGGCGGCCGATCTTCCTGGTCAACCTGGTCCTCGGCGGCGTCGGGCTGGCCGTCGCCGCCCGGATCCTGCCGCGCGACGAGGGCGACCGGGCCACGGCCGTCGACGGCTGGGGCGCCGGGCTGCTCGCCGGGACGATGTTCGGCCTGCTGTACGGCCTGATCGAGGGCTCCACGAACGGCTGGACCGCCGGTCCGGTCGCCGCGATCGCCGCGGGGCTCGCCTGCTTCGCCGCGTTCGCGTACCGCCAGCGCACCGCACCCGACCCGATCGTCAAGCCGTCGCTGCTGCGCAACCGCGGCTTCACGTCGGGCCTGCTGGTCGGCCTCGCGGTGTTCGCGGCGACGACCGGCCTGGTGTACGTGCTGTCGCTGTTCATCCAGGCCGGCCTGCACGCCTCGCCGCGCGGTGCCTCGCTGACCCTGCTGCCGCTGAGCCTCGGCATCATCGCCTCGGCGTTCGCCGCGATGGGCGGCCTCGTGGCCAGGCTCGGCCGCGGCCTCGTCTACATCGGCCTCGCGGTCGTGCTGCTCGGCGCCGGCTGGATCCTCGCCCTGGTCGCCGCCTCAGGCACCGGCCTGAGCGGATGGGCGCTCGCCCCGGCGGTGTTCGTGGTCGGCGTCGGCATGGGCCTGTGCTACAGCACCGTCTTCGACGTGGCCCTCGGCGACATCGGCGCCGACGAGGCCGGCAGCGCCAGCGGCTCGCTGAGCTCGGTCCAGCAGCTCGCCGCCGGCCTCGGCTCGGCCGCCGTCACGTCGATCTTCTTCCACACCGCGACCGCCGGCCTCGACCACGCGACCAAGGTCAGCCTCGTGGTCGTGCTGGCCCTGGTCGCGCTCAGCGTCCCGGTCGTGACCCTCATGCCGCGCACGGCACCGGCCGAGGCGCACCACTGACCGGCGGGCCGAACCAGTGCTCGAGGGCCTCGCGCAGGCCCTCGGCACCGTCGGTCTGGACCCAGGCGGTGTGGCCGTCGGGGCGCACGAGGAGCGGCGGCCGATCCGACCCCGGCGTCACCACCACGTGGTCGGCCCAGGGTCGCGCGATCTCCGCGAGGTCGGCCACGTCTTCAGCGCCGACCAGCACGCCCAGGCCCCGCTCCTGGAGTGCCGCGAGCGTGCCGTCGCCGGACAGCGCCAGGCGGCCCAGCCACGGGTGGTCGGCGGCGGGGACCATCGGGTAGCGGGTGTCGAGGCCCGTCACGGTCTCGGCGAGCGCCCGGTTGCCGTCCGGGTGCCGGGCGACCCGCGTCAACAGGTCGGTGACGTTGCCGTCGGCCTCACCCAGCAGTACCTGAGCCTGCGTGTTGGCCAGCACGTGCTCGCCGGCGGCGTGGCGCTCGTCGTGGTACGTGCCGAGCAGGTGCGCCGGAGCGGTGCCCTTGACGGTCGCGGCGAGCTTCCAGCCGAGGTTGAACGCGTCGTCGAGCGCGACGTTGACGCCGACCGCGCCCGCCGGCGGGTGGATGTGGGCGGCGTCGCCGGCCAGGACGACGCGGCCGCGGACGTACTCGGCGGCCTGCCGCGCGGCGTCGCCGAAGCGGGCCAGCCAGCGCGCCTGCCGGATCGGGACGGGCCGGCCGAGGGCGGTCTCGACCGCGGCCTGGAACTCATCGAGCGTCGGCGCGGCTCTCTCCGTACCGTGGTCGGCCGTGATGATCCGGACGTAGCCGGGGCGCGGGATCACGAACACCCAGCCGCCCGGGCCGCTGGACACGCCGAACGGCAGCGGGTCGGCCGGCTCGACGTCGCCGAGCAGCGACCAGCGGGTCGCCGGCGTGCCGGGGAAGGCGATGCCGGCCTGCCTGCGCACGGTGCTGCGGCTGCCGTCGCAGCCCACGACGTACCGCGCCCGCAGGCGGTACCCGCCGTCACCGGCCGCGACCGTGACCTCGACCCCGTCGTCGTCCTGGCGCAGGCCGCGCACCTCGTGCCCGCGCCGCAGGTCGGCCCCGCGCGCGGTCGCGTGCGCTTCGAGGACCTCCTCGACGCGGGTCTGCGGGATGCCCAGCGAGTACGGGTGGTCGGTGTGCGTGCCCGCCAGCCCGAGCGTGACCGGCAGGCCGGAGAACGCGGCGTGCGGCACCTGCCAGCCCTCGGCGATGAGCGCGTCGGCCAGCCCGCGGCGGGCCAGCAGGTCGAGCGCGCGGGCGTTGAGGTTGAAGCCGCGGCAGAAGTCCGGCCGGCGCTCGTGCCGTTCGAGCACGACGGTTCCGACGCCCGCGAGGCGCAGCTCACCCGCGAGCAGGAGCCCGGCCGGCCCGGCTCCGACGATGATGACGTCGATCATGTGGTACCTCCGGTCGGCCACGTCAGCGACCCGGCGCGGATCTCGTCGCGGATGCCCTGCGTCCACGCCAGCTCGGCCTCCCACGCGTGCAGCCCGTACTCGACCTCGATCATGAACAGTCGCGGCACCTGCCCGGCGCCGACGGTCGCGGCCAGGGCCGCCCGGCCCTCCGCGATCCGCTGCGCCAGGTGCCCGGCCCGCTCGGCGAGCGCGTCGGCGGCGCCCTCCGGCCCGAGCGCGCCCAGGTAGGAGACGGCGGCGATGAACTTCGGGTACTCCGCGACGGGCACCCGGATGAGCTCGTCGATCCACACGACGAACTCGCTGCGGCCGAGGTCGGTGAGCCCGTACACGGTCCGCTCCGGCCGCCGCCCGTCCCGCATGGTCTCGACCGGCTCGATCCACTCGTGCCGGACGAGCGCCTCGACGGTGTCGTACAGCGAGCCGGAGTTGATTTTGAAACTGCTGTCCTTGCTGCGTTCGCGCAGCGTGGACGCGATCTCGTAGGGATGCATGTCCCGCTCCTGGAGGAGGCCGAGCACCGCCAGCGCGAGGGTGTTGGAGATCTTCCGCTTGGCCACGTCACATCCTCGGTTCCTAATAGCCGGATCCGACTATAAGGAGGCGACCATGCCCCGTCAACACGAACGCGCGCAGCCCCCGTCCGGGACTGCGCGCGGCGGTGTCGGTGCGTGGGGTTCAGGCGGCAGCCGGGTTGCCGTCCTGCCAGGTGGTGACGCGGCGGACGAGGAGGGCGCCCGTGATCGCGGAGATGATGCCGGCGGCCGCCGTCACGATCGCGACGCCCGTCGGGGTGGTGACCTGGGTCGTGCCGTCGGACCAGGTGGTCGACTCCGTGTAGCTGAAGAGGCTGACGATCAGGCGATGAAGACGATCAGCACCAGCGCGCGGGCGGAGTTCAGCACAACCGCCCCGAGCTCCTCGCCGGAGAAGACGCTGAGGCCGAAGTTGGTCTGCGTCTGCACGACCCGCCCGGTGCCGGGTTCAGAGGTGTCGTACGCGCGGACGACGGTGAAGACGTGGGCCAGGCTCACGGCCGCGAGCGCGGCGGCGACGATCCAGCTGATCGTTTGCAGTCTATGTGGGGTGGCAACGCGAGTGTCGCTCATGCTTGGCGGAGGCTAGTCGGCCCCCGCAACCGCAGTTTGGTCCCCTCTGTGGGCCTTTTGGCTGCTCAGAGCGGTGGTGCGGGGGTCAGTGGCTCGCCGTTGAGCGCTGTGTTGTCGGCAAGGTCCCACCAGAGCTGTCCGTCTTGCGTCAGGTACGGCCGCCAGTCCCGCACGCCGCCGCCGCTCGCCAGTGCCTCGGCGGTCGCGGCGAGGTAGTCGGCACAGCCCGCCCAGGCATCGGTGAAGTCGCCGCCGTTGTCGTGTCCCCGGTGGCCGGCGACGGCGCGAACCCGTCGACGTCCTCGGCGATCTCCATGCACATCTGCCAGTGCCCGACCATCGCGCCGGCTGAGAGCGGCGGCTGCTCGGGAAAGATGTTCGCCCACTCGGTGAGCCCGTCGTGACACCGCAGCGACTCGACGACGTCGTCCGGAAACACCAGCCCCATGGCCGCCGCAGCGTCACCGATCTGCCCGTCACCGGCAGGCGGCGCCAGCACGGCCGCGCTCGCCGGCGCATGGCGCCGCAACCACCGCTCGATGAGCTCCCAGGACGAGGCGACGGACCGCATCCCGGCAGCCTAACGAGCCCCCGCCTCAGGCGCCGCCCGCCGGCTGGGGTCGCCCGCCCCTACGTAGGCCGGGCTCGGCCTGGTGACCCGGCCCGGTCTGCTGGCTCGGCTCGGCCTGGTGACCCGGCCCGGTCTGCTGGCTCGGCTCGGTCTGCTGGCGCGGCTCGGTCTGCTGGCGCGGCCGGTTTGCCGGCTCGGCTTGGTCTGGTGACCAGCCTCGGTCAGGCGGCCCGGCGCGGTTTGCCGAACAGGCCATCGCCGACGGACACCCGCTGCACCCCTGCTGCCGCACCCGCATCGGCTCGGCTCGGTCTGGTGCCCGGCCTCGGTCTAGTGGCCGGGCTCGGTCAGGCGGCTCGGCCCGGTCAGGCGGCCGACTCCGGGCGTGGCCTGACGGTGCGGGCCGAGCACGGTCCGCCGCCAGGCGAGGATCCCGCATAACGCGAACCCCAGCGCGTTGCCGACCCCGTGCGTGGCGATCATCCAGGAGAGCGACAGGTGCGGCAGCCCGGTCGCCCGCCCGAGCGCCCAGTCGACGGCCAGCAGCATCGTGACTCCGAGTACGAGGGCCGAGGTCACCAGCAACACCCGCGTGGTGCGGTCGTCGGCGAGCCCGTCGGCGTCACCGCGCTGCCGCACGGTGAGCCAGCCCGTGAGCCACATCCCGGCGGTGAGCACGACCGCCCCGGCCAGCTCGACCCACCTGGTGGTGAAGTACCCGACGAACACCAGCCCGATCCCGCCCGGCACGGACAGCGCCGCCGCCCGTCCCGCCAGGCTGTCCCCGCTGAGCCGGCAGACCAGCCCGGCCACGAGCGCCGCGGCGAACCCGGCGTAGTGGAAGTGCGCAACGGTGAGCGACAGGATCTCGACCCGGAACCCGAACAGCCGATACCCGCCCCGCTCGGCAACCAGCGAACTGGCGGCAACCGCGGGCGACGCCAACGCGGTCAGCACGGCAATCTCCCGCGGCGCCGGCACCCGCAGGCGGCCCGAGCGCCGGCCAACGACCCAGGGCATCCACAGCGCCGTCAGCCGGCCGGGGATGGCGGCGGCGAGCCACAGGGTCGCCAGCAGGTACACCGCGGCCAGCGCGACGGCCGGCCAGCCGCGCGGCAGCCACACCGACAGGGCGCCCGGAGCGGCCCCGAGCAGCCACAGCGCCCGCCGGCGCCAGGGCCACGGCTGGTCGACGAGGTCGAGCCCCAGCGGCACGACGACGAGCATGCCGAGCGACAACAGCGCGTTCAACAGCACGGCGAGCCTCCTTGAGCATGTTCAACTCGACTGTAGTCGCCGACTTGAACATGTTCAACATGGCATCCTGGCGTCCGGTGTCGATCCGGGCGGTTGTCGTTCGTGTAGTGGTGGGACGCCGGCGTCGGGCCGGCGGTGCGCGAGGACGGTGAGAGCGGATGCGTGAGATGCGGACGCTGGTGAGCGGGCGCGGGCTGGTGGAGGCGCCGCGGTGGCACGGCGACCGGCTGTACTTCTCGGACTGGACCGCGGGCGAGGTCCTCGCGGTCGGCCCGGACGGCCGCGCCGAGGTGGTCGTGCGGGTCGCGTCCCTGCCGCTGTGCACGGCGTGGCTGCCCGACGGCCGGATGGTGATCGTCTCGTCCGCCGACGGCCGGCTGTTGCGCCGGGAGGCCGACGGCACCCTCACGACGCACGCCGAGCTCGGCCGGCCCGGCTGGAACGACGTGGTGGCCGACGGCCGCGGCAACGTCTACGTGAACCGGGTCGACTTCGACCCGACGGCCGGCGAGGAGGCTCGGCCGGGTGAGGTCTTCCTGGCCGCGGCGGACGGTTCGGTGCAGCGGGCAGCCGGCGACATCGCCTTCCCCAACGGCATGGCGGTCACGCCCGACAACGCCACCCTGATCGTCGCCGACTCCTACCGCCACGCCCTGGTGGGCTTCGACATCGCCCCGGACGGCACCCTGTCGAACCGCCGCGTCTGGGCCGACCTCGGCGACGCCTTCCCGGACGGCATCTGCGTCGACGCCGAGGGCGCCGTCTGGTACGCCGACGTGCCCAACCGCCGCTGCGTCCGCGTCGCCGAGGGCGGCAAGGTCCTGCAGACCGTCACCCTCGACCGCGGCGCCTTCGCCTGCGTCCTGGGCGGCACCACCCTGTACATCACGGCCGCCGAGTGGCAGGGCATGACCGAGGCCGAGATGGTGACCCCCGGATCCGGGCAGGTCCTCGCGCTGGAGGTCGACGTCCCGGGCGCCGGCTGGCCCTGACCCGGAACCGCGTTTCGGGCCCGCGGTCAGGCCTGATCCCTGTCTCACGGGGTCGAGTCTCGCGGGTCGGCGGTGTCAGCACGGTGTCGGCGAACGACACCGTGCCGACACCAGCCGGCTGCGAGACTCGGTCATCCGATCCGGGCGTTGATGAGGTCGGCGAGTTCCTCCGTCGCCCGGTGACAGGCCGCGGAGTAGCGGGTGAACTGGGGGAAGCCGTGGGTCAGGTCGGGGTTGTGGACGTAGGTCAGGTTGTTGCCGGCCGCGGCGAGCTTGCGGGCGTAGGCATGACCGACGTCGCGGAGCGGGTCGAAGCCGTTCGTGACGAGGATCGTCGGCGGCAGGTTCGCGTGCGACGGCGCGTACATCGGGGTGACGTATGGGTCGCGGCCGTCGTCCGTGTTCTTCAGCAGATTGCGGACCATCTCGTAGATGCCGTTCGTCTCCAGGTAGAGCCCCGTGCGGTTCTCGCTGCCGGCGAGGGTGTCGCCCGGGAACGCCGCCTCCGGGAAGAGCGGCACCTGCAGCGCCAGCTGAGGCCCGCCCTCGTCGCGAAGCTTGAGCGCGACGACACAGGTCATGTTGCCGCCGGCCGAGTCGCCGCCGAGCCCGATCTTCCCCGGATCGACGCCCTCCTGTGCGGCGTTGTCGAAGAGCCAGCGCACGAAGAACTCGATCTCGTCGATCTGCACCGGATACTTCGCCTCGGGCGCGAGCTGGTAGTCCACCACGTACGTGGCGATCCCGGCGCGCTCCGCGATGATGCGCATCGCGGTCTCGAACTCGTCGAGTGTGCCGTAGGTGAAGCCGCCCCCGTGCACGTAGACCATGGCGCCGATCGGATCGCTCGCCGGCCTCGTCGGGCTGTGCCGGCGGACGGTGAGCGACCCGTGCGGGCCGGGCAGCACCAGCGTGTCGACCTCGCCGATCGGCGGCCACGGTCCCTCGCCGAGCACGGCGTGGTCGCGCCGCCCCTGCGCGACCGGCACGTCGGCGCCGAGTGTGGGCCCGGTCGGCAGCCAGGCGGCGAGCTCCGGGTCGAGCTTGCCGCGGCCGACGGACTCCGGAATCGTGGTTCGGTCGTAGACCGGCATGGTCCCTCCAAAAGGTCTCGGTTCGCCGGGGGACATGCACCGCCCGGTCGCCGGTTCCCGTTCGCCGGGGGAGATGCCCCGGGCTCGGGCCGCCTCCACCGGATGCTGAGTGACTTCTGGGTGAGGCGGGTGCCGGGCGCCGTCCGTAGCGTGGGTGCCATGACGCCGTCCGCGTTCGACCTGGCGTACATCGCCGCGGTGGTCCGGCCGTTCGAGCGGTCGATGCGATACGTCGGCGAGACGCCCACGCTGCCGATGGTCGACCTGGCGCTGAGCAAGGAGCAGGCGCTCGGCCCGCACCTGTGGGGGCTCTTCTACGACGGGTGGCGGCCCGCTCCGGAGTCCGAGGGCACCACCGTGTTCGTGGAGGACTACGCGCGACGGGGCCCGGACAACCAGCGCAAGCGCATCTTCATGGCGGCGACCACACCCGACCTGTATGACGCCCGCTACCGCGGCAAGGTGCTGGCGTTCCTCGACCGGCTCTTCGCCCCGGCCAACGCCGGGCGGCCGCTGCTGCGGGAGTACTTCGCCCACTACGACGACCTCTTCTGGGACCTCCACCTCGGCGCGACCGGCGACGCGATCCCGCCCGACGTCCGCGAGTTCGGCGCCGCCTTCGCCGCCGTCCTCGCACTCGGGCCGCCGACGGATCCACTGGTGTACCGCAACTACCTGCGCGTGCGAGAGCTGCGCCCTGCGGTGCGCCGCTGGATCGACGGTCGTCTCGACGCCGCCGACGACGCCACGTTCGCGTACTACTGGCTCCGCAACGGCCTGCGGCGCGAGGACATCGTGATCGAGTGCCTGCACGACCTCCTCGCCATGGGCCAATGGTCCTACGCGCTGCACCGCTTCGTCCCGCGCCTCGCAGAGCCGGAGATCGCCGAGGCGTTCCGTGCGACGATGGCCGACCCGGACAGCGGCACCCCGTTCACGGCGCTCGACCACTTCGTGATGGAGCTGTTCCGCACTGTCTCACCGAACCCGGCCACCGTGTCCGCGCTGCGCCGCCAGGACCAGGCGGACGACGCAACGCCCGCCCCAGCCACCGGATCGGCCCGCCACGCCGAGCCCGGCCCAACCCACAGCCCCGGCTCCGGCCCACTCGCTGGCTCGGCCCGCCACGCCGAGCCCGGCCCAACGCACAGCCCCGGCTCCGGCCCACTCGCTGGCTCGGACCGCGATGCCGCGCCCGGGCCAGCGCGCGGCCCCGGCGCTGGCTTGCTTGCTAGATCGGACCGCGATGCCGCGTCCAGCCCACGGCGCGACCCCGACGCGGGCCTGTTCGCTGGTGCGGACCCTGGGCTGAGCCCCGCGCTGATCCTCACCTCGCACGTGGCGGCGAGCACCGATCCGCGGCATTGGGAGCGGCCCTTGGAGTTCGACCCCGGCCGGTATCGCAGCGCGCCGACGAGTGCCGACGCCCGCAGTGGCGCGGCGGGGCTGGCGCGGTGTCCGTTCGAGCCGGCGTCGTTCGCGGTCCGTGACGGCCGTGATGTGGTGCTCGTCAACGGGGAGTTCGGCGCGGTGTACAGCGTGGCCGGGGGAGTGGCGAGCCCGGTGTGTGACAGCGCCGGGTATGCGCCGTTCGGGTTCGGGTATCGGCGTTGCCCGGCGGAGTTGCTCACGGTCGCGTTCATGAAAGACGTGCTGCGGCGGGTGTGGCGGGACCGCCTGACGTTCGCCGATCTCGGGCTCGCCGCGCCCGAGCGCTTACCGTGCGGCTCGGCCATGGTGGAGGACAACGTCGGCTTCGCGAGTGAGGGAGTGAGGGAGGGAGTAAGCGGGCCGCCAGGTGCGCGGGCGACCGGAAAGGCTGGCCGGGCTGGTAGGCGGCCGGCTGAGCGGGACGGCTGAGCCGGCCGGCAGGCGGCCGGGCATGCGACCGCGCCAGCGATCGAGTGGGCGGCCGGGCGAGCGTGCGACCGCGCTGGGCGAATGAATGCGCGGCGGGAGGGTTCGCGGTCGGGCGAGTGACCGTGTGGGCGTGGCGAGAGAGTGGGCGGTGGGAGGGCTTGCGGCTGGGCGAGTGACCGCGTGGGCGTGCTAGCCAAAGCGCGGCGAGTGGGTGGGTGGCCGGGCGAGCGGGCGACCGCGCCAGCGAATGAATGCGCGGTGGGAGGGCTCGCGGTTGGGCGAGTGACCGCGTGGGCGTGCGTGGGCGTGCCAGGCAGTGGGCGGCGTATGAAGGTTCTGGCGGCGGGTAGTGGCCCGGGCATGGCGGAAATGACGGTTGGTGACCATCTTCTGCGGCGGCTGCGGGAGGTTGGGGTCCGGCACGTCTTCGGCGTGCCCGGTGACTACGAAATGGAGTTTCTCGACCAGATCGAGGCCGCGGACGGGATCGAGTGGGTCGGCAACTGCAACGAGCTGAACGCTGCGTACGCGGCGGACGGGTACGCGCGGCTCAACGGGATCGGCGCCGTCGTCACGACCTTCAGCGTCGGGGAGCTCAGCGCGCTCAACGGCGTTGCGGGAGCGTTCGCGGAGCTGGTGCCGGTCGTGTCGATCGTCGGGACGCCGGCGACGTTTGTCATGCGGGACAAGCGGGCCGTGCACCATACCGCCGGGGACGGGGAGTTCGGGCGGGCGGCGGCCTGTGCGGCGCAGTTCACGGCGGCGCAGGTGATGCTCGACCGGGACAACGCCGCCATCGAGATCGACCGGGCGCTCAGTCTGTGCTGGCTCACGAAGCGGCCGGTGTACCTCATGCTGCCGTGCGACGTCGCGTACCAGACGATCGACGCGCCGGACGGGCCGCTCGCGCTGCCGGAGCCGACGACCGACCCGGCGGTGCTGGCGCGGTTCGCCGACGACGCGGGGGAGCGGCTGCGGGCGGCCACATCCGTTGCGCTGCTCGTCGGGCCCGAAGTGGACCGGTACGGCCACGCGCCGCAGCTGCTCAAGCTCGCCGAGGCGCTCGGCTGTCCGGTCGCCGCGCTCAGCACCGCGAAGGGCGTCTTCCCAGAGGACCACGACCAGTTCGTGGGCGGGTACACCGGGCGGATCGGGGACCCCCAGGTGCGGCGGGTCGTCGAGCAGGCGGACTGCCTGCTCGCGATCGGTACCCAGTTCGCCGACACGGTTACGGGCGGGGTGCCGGACATCGACCCCGGCCGCATCGTCGCCGTGCACCCGACGGCGTCGTCAGCCGGCCGCCGGCAGTACCCCCACCTCTCCATGACGGACGCGATGCAGGTCCTCGCCGGGGCGGGCGCGCGCCCGGCGGCGACGATCACCCAGGCCCGCCGGGTCACGGCGCCGGCCGCGAAGCCGCAGGAGGGCCGGCTCGTCCAGGAGCGGTTCTGGACCCGGATGGCCGGCTTCTTCGAGCCCGGCGACGTCGTGATCGCCGACCAGGGCACCTCGTACGCGGGCAGCTCGGCGTTGATGCTGCCGCGCGGGTGCTCGTTCGTGGGACAGCCGCTGTGGGGCTCGATCGGCTACACGCTGCCGGCGCTGCTCGGCACCCTGCTCGCGGCGCCGGCGCGGCGGCACGTGCTGTTGATCGGGGACGGCTCGCTGCAGCTGACCGCGCAGGAGCTGTCGACCGTGCTGCGGCGCGGGCTGACGCCTGTGGTCGTGATGATCAACAACGGTGGGTACACGGTGGAGCGGTGCATCCTGGGCGCGCACGCGGAGTACAACACCATCGCGCCCTGGCGGTACGACAAGCTGGTCGAGGCGTTCGACCCGGCCGGCCGCGCGGTCACCGCACGGGCCACGACCGAGGCCGAGCTGATCCGGGCCCTGGAGACGGCCGGAGACAAGCGGGACCGGCTGGTCTTCATCGAGGCCGTGATGGACGAGCTGGACGCCCCCGAGCCGCTGGTCCGCCTCGGCAAGGAGATGTCGTCGACCGACTACCACCCGGCAGGCGTGCCGTAAAAAGCCGAAAGCCGAAAGCCGACGCCGCCCCGGCAGGGACGCCGTAAAACGGGGCGGTCGCGATGCCCCGGGGCCGCTATGCTCCCCGGGGCATCGAGGCACGGGGGCAACAGTGAGCTTCACCTTCAGGGTCGACCTGCGCGGCGTGGTCGACCTGCTCAGTCACCATCTCTACGCGACGCCACGGGTGTACGTGCGGGAGCTGATGCAGAACGCCGTCGACGCGATCACCGCGCGGCGGCTGACCGACCCGAGGGCGGCCGGGGACATCTGGTTCGAGCCGCCGGAGCGCACCGGCGACGGCACGCTGCGCGTGCACGACACGGGCATCGGCCTCACCGAGGCGCAGGTGCACGACCTGCTGGCCACGATCGGGCGCAGCTCCAAGCGCGACGACCTCGGCTTCGCCCGGCACGAGTTCCTGGGGCAGTTCGGCATCGGCCTGCTGTCGTGCTTCATGGTCGCCGACGAGATCCGCGTCGTGACCCGCCGCGGCGACGCGCCGACCGTGCTGTGGACCGGGTTCGGCGACGGGCGTTACGCGGTGGAGCTGCCGGAACAGCAGCGCGCCGAGCCGGGCACGACGGTGACCCTGGTGCCGCGGCGCGGCGAGGAGCACTGGCTGGCCGAGCGGACGGTGCGGGAGCTCGCCACGCTGTACGGCTCGATGCTGCCGATCGGCGTGCGCGTCGGTAAGGACGGCGCCGACACGGTGACGACCGGCCTGCCGCCGTGGGAGCCGGGCGCGAACGAGACGCCGGCGGCCCGCTGGGCGCGGCTGGCCGGATACGCGCAGGAGGCGTTCGGCTTCACGCCGTTCGACATCGTGGAGCTGTCGGCACCGGAGGGCGGCGTGCGGGGCGTCGCGTTCGTGCTGCCGGCCCCGGCCAACCCGGCGGTCCGGGTGGCGCATCGGGTGTACCTCAAGCAGATGCTGCTGTCGGAGGACGTCGAGGGCCTGCTGCCGCCGTGGGCGTTCTTCGTCCGCTGCGTGTTCGACACCACGGAGCTGCGGCCGACGGCGAGCCGCGAGGCGCTGTACGACGACAGCCTGCTCCAGCAGGTGCGCGAGACGCTCGGCAGCGGGCTGCGCAGGTGGCTGGCCGGCCTGGCCGCGACCGACCCGGCCCGGCTCAGCTCGTTCCTGCAGACCCACCATCTGGGCGTGAAGGCCCTGGCCGTGCACGACGACGAGATGCTGCGCCTGATCCACGAGTCCTGGCCGTTCGAGACCAACGTCGGTCCGCTGACGCTGGCCGAGTTCCACGACCGGTACGGCGTGGTGCGGTACACGACCTCGGTGGACGAGTTCCGGCAGACGGCGGCGGTGGCCGCGGCCCAGGGCATCCCGCTCGTCAACGCGGGCTACGTCTACGAGGCGAGCCTGCTGCAGCGGCTGCCGGTGGCCCGGCCGGACGTCGTGACGGAGGTGCTGACCCCGGCCGACCTGTCGATGCGGCTGGAGCATCTGACGGCCGAGGAGGCGGCGGCGCTGCGCCCGTTCCTGGCCCTCGCCCAGCGGGTGCTCGACCGGCAGGGCGTCGAGGTGTCGGTGCGGGCGTTCGACCCGCCGAGCCTGCCCGCGCTGTACCTGCTCGACGGCGAGGCCGCGTTCCAGGGCGACCTGCGCCGCGCCCAGGCCGACTTCCAGGCCGGCTCCGACGACCTGTGGGCGTCGCTGCTCGGCGCGGTCGCGACCGGCCGTGACGAGCGGCCGCGGCTGGTGCTCAACCACCGCAACCCGCTCGCCCGGGAGGCGATGAACGCCGGCGACGAGCAGCTCACGACGTACGCGATCGAGGGCCTGTTCACCCAGGCGCTGCTGCTCGCGCGGCAGCCGCTGACCCCGGCCGCCACCGCGGCCTTCAACCAGTCGCTGCTGGGCCTGCTGCGGCTCGCGCTGGAGGGACGGTCATGACCACGCCGGAGCCGGACCTGCAGCGGATGCTCACGGAGGCGTACGGGCTGGAGCGCGGCCCGGCGCGCTGGGCCGCCCTGGACGCGGTGTTCCGCCATGCCGACGCCGCGGACAACCCGGCGTTCGGGTTCCGGGCCCGGATGAGCGCCATCTCCGACCTGCACCACAGCGGCGAGTACGCGCGGGCCCTGACCGCGTTCTCCTGGTGCCTGGCGACCTTCGACCGCGCGCCCGAGCTGACGACCGCGTACGACGCGCACCGGCTGCTGTGGCAGTACAAGTGGATCGTCTGGGAGGTCACCCAGTTCCCCGGCGTGACCCTCGACCGCGCGACGGGGCTGCTCGACGACATGCAGCGCCGCTACCAGGCGGGCGGGCACAGCCTGCACGCCGTGTTCCAGCACCGCGGGCTCGTCGCGCAGCACCTGGGCGACCTCGACGGCGCGGGCCGGTGGTACGGCGAGATGCTCACCGCGCGCCAGGACGCGCTGTCCGACTGCGCCGCCTGCGTCCCGTCCGGCCACGTCGCGCATCTCGTCGCCGCCGGGCGGTACGAGCAGGCGGTCGAGGTCGGCGCGCCGTACACCGACGGCGGCTGCACGGAGCAGCCGCACTGGATGCTCAGCGAGCTGCTCATGGCCTACCTGCACACGGGCCGGCTGGACGAGGCGGCGAAGGGGCGCAAGCGGGCCTACGAGCGCATCCGCGACAGCCGCCACCACCTCGAGCTCATCGGCCTCAACCTGGAGTTCTGCGGCCGCTCCGGCAACGAGCGGCACGCGCTGCCGATCGTCGAGCGGCACCTGCCGTGGCTCGACCGGCCCTCGTCGCCGTACGCGGCGCTGGAGTTCGCCTCCGGCGCGGCGCTGGTGCTACGGCGTCTCGCCGAGCGCGGCGACGCCGGCGCGCCGATCCGCCGGCGCAGCGACGACGGCACCCGCCAGTGGGTGTCGACCGTCGGGCAGACCCATGACGAGCTGGTCGTGCTCGCCCGGAAGCTGGCCGCCGAGTTCGACGCCCGCAACGGCAACGACTATCAGGGCCGGCGCATCGAGGCGCGGCTCGCGGCGGCGCCGGTCGTCGGCGAGCTGCCGCTCACCGTGCTCGGCGGCCGGCCGATCGCGCCGGTGCCGGGCGGTGCGGCGACCGCCGCGCTCGTGCGCAGGGTCGCCGACCTGACCGCGGCGGGCGACCGGGCGGGCGCTGCCCGCACCCAGCTGGAGGTCGCCTACGCCCTGCGCAACGCGGCCCAGTGGAGCGACGCGATCGAGACGGCGGAGGAGGCGCAGCGCAGCCTCGACGGGGCCGGGCTCACCGAGGACGCGGTGGTCGCGCGGTACCTCCTGGTCGAGCTCTACCGGCGCAGCAGCCGCCACTGGGACCTGATCGCCGCGCTCGTCGACGAGCTGATGGCGGCGCCGGTGTGGCCGCCGGCGCTGCCGCCGCGGGCCGCGGTGCTGGAGGACGCCAGCTTCGTGCTGGACTGGCAGCGCGGCGTCGAGCAGCGGATCCGGGCGGCCGACCTGTACCGCGCCGCGGGCGACCCGGCCGCCGAGGCGCGCTGCCTGCACAGGTCGCTGCCGCGGCGCCACGACGGGTACCCGGCCGACCCGGACCTGGTGACCCGGCTCGACGCCCTCATCGCGGCCGGTCACGTGCCCGCCGCCGACCTGCCGGGCGTGCAGGGCGGGCTGTCGCGCATGCAGGAGCTCATCGGCGACCTCGAGGGCGCCCTCCAGCGGGTCGCGCCGTACCCGTTCCCGCTGTGGCAGGCCCACCTCCTGCTCCGCCTCGGCCGCCCGGCGGAGGCGGAGGCCCTCGCCCGCCCGCTGATGGACGCCGACGACGGGGGCGTGAACTGGACCGCGTGGGTCCTCGTCGCCCGCAGCCTGCGGGCCCAGGACCGGCCCGCCGAGGCCGTGGCGCTGATGGCGGAGCACGGCGTCGACGAGTACTACGACCTGGACGGCGAGGACGACCTCATCGACGACATTCCGGACGACGACAACTACTGAACATCCGACAGTCGGCGGGGCTCCCGGGGTGTAATACTACGGCGCTAAGCAGGGGCAACAGCGGCCGGACGGGAGCCAACCTCGATGCGCGAAATGCTTGTCGCGGTGATCACCGCGGGGAAGACGGTGTTCGGCGGGTTTATCTGGATCGCCAACTCCGTGAAGGCCACAGTGGCGACCTACCTCACCCTGATGCTGATCAGCGGCGCGCTGTACAGCGTCTTCGAGGAGAAGAGCATCGGCGACTCGTTCTGGTGGGCGGTCGTCACGGCCTCCACGGTCGGCTACGGCGACACCTACCCGACCACGGTGCCCGGCCGGATCGTGGCCGGCCTGCTGATCTCCATCATGGTCCTGGTCGTCATCCCGCTCATCACCGCGCACTTCGCGAGCAAGCTCATCGTGGACAACGACGCGTTCCGCCACGAGGAGCAGGAGGAGATCAAGCAGCACCTGCGGGCGATCCGGGCGACGCTGGAGCGCATGGAGGCCGAGCGCGGCGCGCCCCTCAGCGAGCAGTAGGCGGCAGGCCCGGGAACGACGGCGGGCGGCGCTCCAGGTAGCTGCGCACGCCCTCGGCCAGGTCGGGGCCGGTGAACGACGCCGCCATGAGCCGCTCCGACTCGGCGACCGCGGTGGGCAGGTCGGTGTCGAGCGCCCCGTACACCTGCGCCTTGATCGTCGCCATCGACGCCGGTGCGCAGGTGTCGGCGAGGGCCTGCGCGTAGGCGACGGCGGCGTCCAGCAGTTGGTCGGCGTCGACGACCCGGTCGACGAGGCCCATCGTGAGCGCCTCGGCGCCGGTGACGACCCGGGCCGACAGCAGCAGGTCCAGGGCCCGGCTCAGCCCGACCAGCCGGGGCAGCAGCCAGGCGATGCCGTACTCGGCGATCAGGCCGCGCTGCGCGAACGACGTCGTCAGTTTCGCGTCGGGCGTGGCGAAGCGCAGGTCGCAGTACAACGCCTCCACCAGGCCGAGTCCGGCGGCCGGTCCGTTGATCGCGGCGATCAGCGGCTTGCGCAGCGTGAGCGGGAAGGTGCGGGCCCGCGGCCGCGGCGGCACGTCGGCACCGTCGGAGATCGCGGCGAGCGCCGCCAGGTCGGCGCCGGCGCAGAAGCCCCGGCCGGCCCCGGTGACCACGACGGCCCGCACCGACGGGTCGTCCTCGGCCTCGTCGAGGCGGGCGAAGTACGCGTCCTCCAGTTCGTTCGTCCACGCGTTGAGCCGCTCCGGCCGGTTCAGCACCAGCACCAGCACCGGGCCGCGGCGCTCGGCGAGCACGAGATCTTCCATGGCCTCCGACGGTAGGTGACGGCGTACCCGGATCCAAGTTTCGAAGCGTGACGGTTCGGTATGCGGTGCCGATGGAGTGGACCGTGATCCCGCCGCTGCTGGTCGCCATCCTCCTCGGCGCCGTGCTGGGGCTGGAGCGGGAGTTGGGTGCGCAGCCCGCCGGCCTGCGCACCCACATGCTCGTGGCGGCCGGCGCGTCGCTGTTCACGATCGCGGGGTACGAGGTCGGCGACGACGACCGCACGCGCATCGCGGCGCAGGTGGTGACCGGCATCGGCTTCCTCGGCGCGGGCGCCATCCTCCGCGAGGGCGCCACCATCATCGGCCTGACCACCGCGGCGTCGCTGTGGGTGACCGCCGCGATCGGCCTGGTCGCCGGGCTGCGGCTGTACTGGGCGGCGGCCGCGGCCACGGCGATCGCGCTGGCCGCCCTGTGGCTGTTCAAGGTGGCCGAGGCGCACTGGCTGCCCGACCGGCACCGCATCCGGGTGACGCTGACGCTGGCTCCGGGCTTCCCGCTCGACGTGGCCGAGCGGGAGGCGTCCGCGGCCCTGGCCGGCGCGGCCGTGCTCCGGGTCGGCTACGCCGGGCCGGACCAGCTGCTCGTGCTCACGGCGCGCGGCGACGGCGCCGCGTCACTGCCGGCGGTCGCCGAGCGACTCCGCCGGCTCGACGGCGTCGAAGGCGTGGAGATCGAGCGCTGACACGGTCTGGAGCCGGAGACCGTCCCGGCGGATCTAGGGCACCGGGTCGTGCGTGCCCCGGGGCGTCGAGGCGTTGCAGCGGCGGATGCGGGCCGCGGTGAGCCGTGAGCCGGTCACCAGGCCGTACCGGCGGACCGCCTCCAGCCCGTAGCTGCTGCACGTCGGGGTCTGCCGGCAGCGGGTCGGCAGGTGCGGTGACAGGAACCGCTGGTACCCCCGGATCGCCGCCACGCCCGCCCGCCCCGGCCCGCTGGCCGAGCGGCGCGGCGGGCGGCCCGGGCGGGTCAGCGCGATCGCGCCGAGCAACAGCGAGCTGAGCAGGAACGGGTTGCAGTCGCACCCGTCACAGCCGTCGCACCCGTCGCAGCCGCTCAGGTCGCAGGACGGCGCCCCGCTGAACCAGCTCTGCTTCTTGCCCTGTTCGGCGTCGATTCCCTCTTCCACGGGCGGATTGTGCGGAGTCGGGCCCGGAATGATCAAGACTGCTGTCGCCTGTCCGTCGGACGAACGGCACTGCGCGCCGTCCAGCTGTGGCGGTGACGGCCGTCACACCGGGCGTCACCGGTTCGCCCGAAGTCTCGTTGACTGGGCATGCAGGCAGGGCCGCGCCCCCTCCGGACCCTGATCGTCGCCGTGTCCGGAGTCGGTCTTCTGTACCTCACGTGGACGCTGGTCGGCCCGTTCGGGCTGGACATCGGCCGCCGCCACGGCCTCACCGTCGGCGAGTGGGCACTGCTCGGCACCATCCCCGTGGTGGTCGGCATGCTCGTCCGGGTCCCCGCCGGGATGATCGCCGACCGGTACGGCGCCCGCCACCTGCTGCCCGCCGTCAGCACCGTCGCGGCGCTGTCGGTGCTGGCGCTCCAACTCGCCGACTCCGTGCCCGCGCTGGTCGGCGTCGCGTGCGCGGTGGGGCTGGCGAGCGCCGCCTTCCCGGCCGGTGCCGGGGCGATCATCCGCGCCTTCCCGCCCGGCCGGCGCGGTGCGGCGATGAGCCTCTTCGCGGCCGCCGTCTGCCTTGTCACGGCGGGCGGGATCGCGTCGCGGGCCCTGCCGGTCGGCGCGCCGGACATCGGCCTGCGGATCCTGGCGGGGGTCCTGCTCGGGTACGGGCTGCTGGCCCACCGGCTGCTGCGCGGCGACGTCGACCGGTCCGCGCCGCCGCCGGCCCGCCATCCGGGCCCGCTCGCGCTGATCCGGGCGCCGGCCACCCGGCACCTGGCCGTCTGGTTCGGCGTGTCCGGCGGCGGCGTCAACGCGCTCGGCCTCACAATGCCGTCGTACCTGGTCAACGCCTACGGGCTGAGCGCGCGAAACGCGTTCGTCGGCACCGCGGCCACCGTGGCATTGTGCGCCGGAGCGGCCGTGCTCGGCGGCTGGCTGAGCCGGCGCCACGACTCGACGGCCGTGCTGCGCGGCTGCTACGCGACCGTCGCGCCGCTGCTGTTGCTGCTGGCGTTCCACCCGCCGCTGGCCGCCGTCGCCGCGCCCGCCCTTGCCGGGGTTGCGGTCGGGTTCGGGGTCGCCCTGGGTACCGTGTGCTCCCTCATCGGCCGTGTGGCACCGGCCCACCACGCGAGCGCCACCTACGGCGCGGTCAGCGCGGTGGGCAGCGCCATCGCCATGCTCCCGGCGCTGCTCGTGATCGGCGTGTACGGCATCGACGGCTCGTACACCATCGCCCTCATGCTGCTCGCCGGCGGCGCGGTCGCCAGCGCCGGCAACCTGCACGCCCGTCGCCGCTGGCTCAGCGCCGCGATGCACTTCCCGGTGCCGGCGACCGCCCCGCCCGACGCCGCACTGACCGTCGTGTCGCTGTCGGCCCGGCAGGTCCGTTCGCAGTTCGGCGACGTCATCTCGGCCCTGGCGGCGCTCGCGACCCGGCACGAGCTCGTGGTCGTGTTCGAGCCGGACCCGGCGGCCGACGCCGCCCGGCTGATCACCGGCCTGCGCCTGCGCCTGCCCGCCCACACGATCCTGGCCCTCAGCGCCGGCACCCCGCCGCACCCGCACGAGACCGCCGCCGTGGCCGAACAACTCGAGGCAGGCGCGCTGCCGGTGGTCCTGGTGGCGGCCGGCGACGCCATCCCGGCCGCACTCATGCTGGGCGACCAGATCCACGCCGACCAGGTCGTGCACCTCGCGCCCGACCGGGTCGACGGGCTCGTCCACTCGGTCGTCCGTGAGGTGCGGCACAGGACCGGGCCGATTCCGCCGCCGCTGCGTTCCCTCGAATAGGTCGTCATTCGGTCGTCATTCGGGAGAGATCATGCGGCGCTGGGTCGGCGCCGCGGGCGTCGGATACGTGGTGCTCGCGGGCCTGGAGAACCTCGACTTCCTCGCCGTCCCCGGCCGCGGCGACCCCGCGCTGCCCGCGTACTACGCCGCGAACCCGGGCGGCCTGCGCCTGTCCGTGCTGGCCGGGGCGCTCGCCCTGGTCGCCTACGCGCTGTTCGCCGCCGGCCTGTGGGCGCTGCTGCGCCCCCGCCCCGGCGCGTGGCTGGTGCTGGCCGCCGGCATCGCCGGTCCGCTGGTGGCCGCCGCGTCGCTGCCGCCGCGCCTGCGCGCCGACCATGCGCTCCACCTCGACCTGCGCCTGGCCGGGGGCGTCCTGCTCGGCGCGACGCTCCTGGGTGTGGCCTGGGCTCCGGGTGTACTGCCACGCCGCCTCACATCCGCCGCCGCACTCGTCGGCGCCGTGCTCGTCCCCGCCGGGCTCCTGGCGTTGCTCGCCGGCGACCCGCGGCTCGACGCGCTCGCCTTCGCCGGGTTCGTCGCCGACGCCGTGTGGATCGGCCTGGCCGCGCTGTGGCTGCTGCTGCCGCGCCCCGCGACCTGGCCGCAGACCGTCGCCTGGATCGTGTTCTTCGTGGTGAGCGTCGCCGCCGGGGTCAGCGGCGCCGCCCTGCTCGCCTTCCCCGCCGGCACCCGGTCGTTCTTCGCGTGGCCGCTGGGCCCGCCGCCGCTGGCCGCCACGATCGGCGGCTGCTACCTCGTGGCGACGCTGCTGTACGGCCTGGCCCTGCGCGCGGGCGGCCCGGCCCGCCGCTGGCCCGAGGCCCGCGGCCTGCTCGCGGGCGTGGTGGCCCTGTCGGCGCCGATCTTCGTCGTGACGCTGCACCACCTGGAGGCGTTCGACTTCCGGGTGTGGCAGGCGTGGGCCTGGGTGGTGCTGTTCGCCGTGTTCCCGGTGGCGGCGCTGGTGGCCCTCCGCTGGGGCCGTCCGGGTCCCGCGCCGGCCGGGCCGTTCCGGATGTACCGGGTGGCGGCGGCGGCCTACAGCGCGCTGCTCGCGGCCGCGGCCGGGACGCTGCTCGCGGCGCCGGCGGTGGCGGCCCGCCTGCCGGTCGCGGCGGGGCCGTTCGGGGCGCGGGTGCTGGCGGGCTGGTTCGTGCTCGCCGCCGTACTCGCCGCCTGGGTGGCCCTGCGCCCGCCGGTCGAGACCCGGCTGGCCGCGCTCGCGCTGCCACTGTTCGCCCTGGTGTGGCTGATCGCACCGCTGCGCGGCGGCGCCGCCTGGTCGCCGGCGTGGTCGACCCTGACCGCGGCGCTGCTGCTCCTGGGCCTGCTCACGCTGGCCGGGGCGCGAGGCCGCGCACCGGCGAGGCTCCGCACGGTGGTCGCCCACCACCCGTAGCAGACTCCCTCGGCCCGGTCTGATCCTCTGCGACCGGGGCCGGGCGGCACAACGGTGGCACGAAGCGGTCAGCGCGCGCGGCGAGGGCTGGACGCGGCCCACTGGGCGAGGGCGACGAACCAGCCGAGCAGCAGCAGCCACAGGTACGGGTCCGGCAGTTCGATGCGGCTCTCGGCGATCTGCGTGGCCGGGGCGAGCGCCGGTGGTGCCAGGTGGGGGATGAGCCAGTCCGGGGCGAGGACCGACGCCGCCGTCACCAGGTTGAGGATCAGCAGCGCGGCCGTGGTGCCGGCGCCCAGCGCGGCGACCTGGCCGCCGAGGCGGCCGGCAATGGTCATGCCCGCGGCGATCAGCACGATGGCCAGCAGGGGGCCGGCCGGGATCGGGGGCGCCACCAGGACGACGGCGGCCCACGCGGCCGCGGCGGCGGTGCCGGCCGCGGCGCCGGTGAGCAGGGCGCGGGGCGTCGCGGTCGAGCGCTGTGCCGTCAGGGCCTGGCCGGCGGCGAGGTAACCGGCGAACATGACCCCGAAGACGGGCACGCCGCCCAGGTCGGGGCCGGTGCGGCCGGCCACGAACAGCACGGCCTCGACGGCGAGCACGCCGACCAGGACGTAGCCGATGGTCCGCACGAGCCGCGCGGCCCGGCCGCCGCCCACCGGGCCCAGCGGGCCGATCACGCCGAGCTCCACGACCAGGGCCAGCACGGCGACGAGCGCGACCACGCCCCACCGCCGCGGCGGCTCGCCGATCGTCGCGCTCCACCGCACCACGTACGCCACCAGGGCGATCGGCGCGAGCAGGTACCCGGCCCGCAGCAGCACCCCGGGCCGCGTGACGATCGCGGCCACGCAGCCGGCGGCGAACCGCCGGCGGTCGGGCCGCAGGTCGATGCCGGCCAATTCGGCCGACATCGCCGTGCCCCAGTCGCGCCGGCCCGCCGGCAGGAGCCGGGTCGCGGCGGCGAGCGCCCACGCGGGCGCGTCCCGGTTCACCAGGCGCTCCGCGGCCGCAGCGGCGCGGGGCGGGCCGGCTCGGGGGCGAGCGCGACCTCCTCGGCGAACTGCCGGCCGCCGTCGGTCAGCCGGTACAGGTGCCGGGGTGGTCTTCCCGGCGGCGGGTCGGTCTCCCAGGCGGCGTCGAGCAGCCCGCGGTCGCACAGCCGCATGAGGATCGGGTAGAGCGAGCCGGCCTTGAGGTCGACCTCCTGGCCCAGCTCGTATCCGTACCGCCACGCGGACGGCTCCGCGGCGAGCGCGGTGAGCACCGCGACGGTCTGCGGCGACGGCCGCCGGTTCCGAGTCACGCGGTAACTCTATATAGGTAGAGAATTCTTGGGAAGCCCTCAACCCAGGTGGGCGGCGAGGTGGTCGGTCACCTCGCGGGCGTCGTCCTCGATGCCGTGGATGAACGTCGACTTGCGGCGGCGCAGGACCGGCAGGCCCAGCGCGTAGAGGCCGGGGGCGGCGACCACGCCGCCGTCGTGCTCCAGGCGGCCCTTCGCGTCGACGACCGGCACGTCGAGCCAGTCGTACGACGGGCGGAAGCCGGTCGCCCACACGATCGTGCGGATCTCGCCGCTGCGCAGGTCGAGCTGCAGCCGGCTCGACGCCGGGACGCGGGTCGGCTCGAAGCGCTCGCCGGTGCCGTCGCCCGCCCACGCGTCGAACGTGTCCAGCAGGCGGTTCAGCTTCAGGTCGGCGAGCGAGAACACGTTGCGCAGGCCGCCGGAGAACAGTGCCTTCCCGTCGCGCACCGCGGCCCAGCGGCCGACGAGCCGCACGTCCAGGTCGGTGAGCGCATTGAGGTCGAGCGTCGCGCGGCCGGGGGAGCCGACGAGCTGTGGCGAGGGGAGGCTGCGGGCCCGGGTGAGGTCGTCGATCTCGTCGTACCGCTGGCTCCACACGCCGGCGGCGTCCATCCACCAGAGCACGTCCTTCCCGCGATACAGCCGCGGAAGGCGGGTGTGCTCGCCGACCGAGAGGGTCACCGGGCGGCCCGACCGCTGGAGCTCGGCGGCGAGCTGCACGCCCGTCGCCGACGCGCCGACGACGAGGACCCCGCCCTCGGCGAGCTTGGCCGGGCCGCGGTAGTCGAACGGGGTGAGCTGCTCGACCTCGGGCGGCACGGCGCCGGCGAACGGCGGCACCGTCGGGCGGTTGCAGGCGCCGCTCGCGATGACCACCGTCCGGCAGGTCAGCTCGCCCTGGTCGGTCGTCACGCGGTAGCCCGAGTCGGTCCGCCGGACCGACGTGACCGTCGTGCCGGTCCGGACGGGCGCGCGGGTGACGGCGGCGAAGCGCTCGATCAGGTCGACCACCTCGCTCATCGTCAGGTACCCGTCCGGGTCCGGCCCGTCGTACGGCAGGCCGGGCAGGCCGCTCTGCCAGTTGGGTGTCAGCAGTCGCAGTGAGTCCCAGCGCTCGCGCCGCCACGAGTTGGCCACCTCGCCGCGCTCCAGCACGACGTGGTCGATCGACCGGTCGGCGAGGAACCGGCTGGCGGCGAGACCGGCGTGGCCGGCGCCGATGACGACTGTGGTGACGGCTTCGATGACGGGACCTCTTCAGCTGATCTGCTCGCGGGCCTGTCGGCGCTGGAGCCGGCTCTTAAGCGACTTCGACGGTGACGTCGGTCGGGTTGGTGAGCGCGTCGAAGACGGCCGAGCGCTTCTGCGACTGGGCGACGAGGGCCTCGATCTCCTGCTTGCTGGCGTCGGCGTCGATGTTGAAGGTCACCTTGATGTCGTTGAAGCCGTTGCGGACGTCACTGTCGGCGCCCAGGATGCCGCGGATGTCGTGCTGGCCCTCGACGGACGCCTCGACCGAGCGCAGCTGGATGCCCCGGTTCTGGGCGACCGACGCCACGCCCGCCGTCAGGCAGGCGGCCAGCCCGACGAGGAGGTACTCGATCGGGGTGATGCCGTTGTCCTCGGCCGCGAACACCTCGGGGTGGTCCGCCTCGAACACCGACTCGCTCTTGTGGCTCTGCTCCTGGCCGAGCCCGTAGTACTTCTGGATCCGGGTGGTGCTGTGCACCCCGTTCTGCCACTTCGACGAGGCCCGCCAGGTGAACTGCGCGGCCTCCGGCGCGCCCTGCAGCGCCGTGCGCGCCTCCAGTAACGCCTGGACGTTGACCCCGTTCTCGACGGTTGTCATGATGATGTACCTCCCATATTTCCGATCGGGTTGGTTGACAGTACACCGGCCGTCCGGCCCCAGGCTATGATCGCCCGCATGGAAGCGGGATCGGTCGGACGGGTCGAAACGCAGTTCCTTGACCTGCCGAAACCGGTCCGTCTGGACTGCGGGCGAGAGCTGCATCAGGTCCGGATCGCCTACGAGACATACGGCACGCTGTCGCCCGAACGGGACAACGTGATCCTGGTCTGTCACGCCCTCAGCGGCGACGCGCACGCCGCCGGCGTCTCGGCGACGCCGGGCGAGAGCACCCGCGACGGCTTCGGCGCCGAGGATCGCGACGGTACCGCGGGCAAGGGCCTCGGCTGGTGGGACGGCATGATCGGCCCGGGCAAGGCGTTCGACACCGACCGTTACTACGTGGTGTCCACGAACCTGCTCGGCGGCTGCCGCGGTACGACCGGACCGTCCTCGACCGACCCGGCGACCGGCCGCCCCTACGGCTCGGACTTCCCGGTCATCACCGTCGCCGACATGGTCCGCACCGAGCGCGCGTTCCTCGACGAGCTCGGCATCGAGCGGCTCGCGGCCGTCGCCGGCGGCTCGCTCGGGGGCATGCAGGCCCTCCAGTGGGCGGTGGCGTACCCCGAGCAGGTCGACGCCATCGTGGTGATCGCCAGCACCCACGGGCTGCACCCGCAGGGCGTGGCCTGGAACTCGATCGCCCGGGACGCGATCATGCGCGACCCCGACTGGCAGGGCGGCCACTATTACGGCACGGGGCGGACCCCGGACGCCGGCATGGGCGTGGCCCGGATGGTCGGCCACGTCACCTACCTGTCGGCGCCGGCGATGAACGACCGGTTCGGCCGGCGGCTGCAGTTCGCCGACGACGTCCGGTACACGATCACCGAGCCGGAGTACCAGGTCGAGAGCTACCTGCGCCACCAGGCCGCCTCGTTCGTCAAGCGCTTCGACGCCAACACGTACCTCTACACCTCGCGCGCGCTGACGTACTTCGACCTGGCCCGCTCGTACGGCTCGCTGCGCGGCGCCCTCGAGGGCGTCACGGCGCGGACGCTGCTCATCGCCTTCAGCTCCGACTGGCTGTACCCGCCGGCCGCCTCGCAGGACATCTCCGCTGCGTTGGAGGCGCTCGGCAAGCCGGTCGAGTTCCACGTGATCGACGCGCCGTACGGCCACGACTGCTTCCTGCTGGAAGAGGCGCGCCAGACGCCGATCATCCGCCGGTTCCTCTTGGAGAAGACCTCGTGACCTCGCTGGACCAACCCCGTGACTTCGGGTTCGAGACCCGCCAGCTGCATGCCGGGCAGCGACCCGACCCGAACACCGGCGCCCGGGCCGTGCCGATCTTCCAGACGACGAGCTACGTGTTCGAGGACCCGGAGTCGGCGGCGGCGTACTTCAACCTGCAGGAGTACGGCAACACGTACTCGCGCATCATGAACCCGACCGTCGCGGTCTTCGAGGAGCGCGTCGCCAACCTGGAGGGCGGCGCCGGCGGCGTGGCCTTCGCCAGCGGCATCGCCGCCCAGGCTGCCGCGCTGTTCACCCTGCTCCAGCCGGGCGACCACGTCGTGTCCTCGTCGGCGCTGTACGGCGGCACGGTCAACCAGCTCAAGCACCTGCTGCGCAAGATGAACGTCTCGCTGAGCTGGGTCGACCCGGACGACCCCGCGGCGTGGCGGTCCGCGGTGCGGCCGGAGACGAAGGCGTTCTTCGCCGAGACGATCGGCAACCCCGCCGGCAACGTCCTGGACATCGAGACCGTCGCGGCGATCGCGCACGAGCACGACGTCCCGCTGATCGTCGACAACACGTTCGCCACGCCGTACCTCTGCCGCCCGATCGAATGGGGCGCCGACATCGTCGTCCACTCGGCGACGAAGTTCATCGGCGGCCACGGCACGTCGATCGGCGGCGTCGTGGTCGAGGCCGGCACGTTCGACTGGTCCAACGGCCGCTTCCCGGTGATCGCCGACCCCAGCCCCGCCTACCACGGCCTGCAGTTCCACGAGACGTTCGGCACGTACGGGTACCTCATGAAGCTGCGCGCCGAGACGCTGCGCGACCTGGGCGGCGCGCTGTCCCCGTTCAACGCGTTCCTGTTCCTGCAGGGCCTGGAGACGCTGTCGCTGCGGATGGAGCGCCACGTCTCCAACGCCGCGGCGGTCGCGTCGTTCCTGTCGTCGCACCCGCTGGCATCGAATGTGACCTATGCAGGCCTGCCTGGTCGTTACGAAGCACTGGTCGAGAAGTACCTCCCGCGCGGCGCGGGCGCGGTGTTCTCCTTCGACGTGGCCGGCGGCCGCGAGGGCGGCCAGAACCTCATCCGCGGCGTCTCCCTGTGGTCCCACCTGGCGAACGTGGGCGACGCGAAGAGCCTGATCATCCACCCGGCGAGCACGACGCACCGCCAGCTGAGCGACGCCGAGCTCCAGTCGGCGGGCGTCGGTCCCGGCACGGTCCGCCTGTCGGTGGGCACCGAGTCGGTGGATGATCTGATCTGGGACCTGGAACAGGCTTTCAAGCTGGTTGGAGGCGCTTGATGATGGACCTCTCCCGCTACCAGGACCCGCTGACGATCCAGCGGGTCCTGCACGGCACCCGCACGATCGCGATCGTCGGCCTGTCGAACAACGAGCTCCGGGCGAGCTACTTCGTGGGCTACTACCTGAAGCGCCACAACTACCGCGTGATCCCGGTGAACCCGCGGGCGACCTCGATTCTGGGCGAGACGAGCTACCCGACCCTGGAGGAGGTCCCGGTCCCGGTGGACGTGGTGAACGTCTTCCGCGCCCCGGACGCACTGCCGGAGATCGCCCGTTCGTCGGTGGCCATCGGCGCGACGGCGCTGTGGTGCCAGTTCGGGGTGATCAACGAGGAGGGCGCCCGGATCGCCGAGGACGGCGGCCTCACCGTGATCATGGACCGCTGCCTGAAGGTGGAGCACGCCCGCTACGTGGGCCGGATGCACTGGCTGGGCTTCAACACCCAGCGGATCACCGCGGTCCGCGGCGGCCTCCAGTAGCTGCCGGTCACAGCAGGTAGGGCAGCAGTGCCCGGCGCTGTGGCGGGTAGGCGGGGAACTGCTCGTGATACCAGCGGTGGTTGGCCAGCGCGCGGGGCGCGAGGTTGGCGGTCGTGTACAGGGCGAACGCCAGCCCCGGCAGCGACCAGGTGGCCAGCGCCCAGCCGAACCACTCCACCATCTCGCCGAAGTAGTTGGGTGAGGATACCCAGCGGAACGCGCCGCCGTGCGGTATCCGGTAGCCGGTCTCGCCCGGGCCGCGCAGCCGGCGCAGGCGCCGGTCGGCGTCCAGGTTGACGGCCAGGCCGCCGAGGAACAGGGCGGTGCCCGCGAGGAAGCGCGGGTCGGTCAGCCAGCTGACCGGGTAGTCGCCGAGGTCGCCGATCCAGCCTGCGTTGACGTACCCGTTGAGCGTGTTGAACGCGATCGCCATGGCCACGATGCTGACCGGCATCCGGGCACCGGTGCGCATGAGCAACGGGTACACGAGCATGCGCTGGACGTAGTGCAGCTGCCACAGGGCCAGCAGGACCAGCGGCACGGCGGCGGTGTTGTGCGCGCCGGTGAGGAAGACGGCGAGGAACCACAGGACGGCCGGCGACTCCATCACCAGCCAGCCGACCCGCGCGGGCACGGTCGGCCCCCAGCCGGGACGGCCGTGCCGCCCGTAGGGCGCGGTCAGGTACCGCAGCCCGACCATCGTGGCCGCGGCGAGGGCCAGTTCCAACAGGACGAGCCACAGGTACGGGCCGGGGGCGGGCACGGCGCCGAGCCTACATCCAGGCAAGCCGATCGACTGCGCTCACGAAAGGGCTCCCTGCGCTCTGCTCCCGGCGTAGCCTGAGAAGCGGGTGCAAAGGAACCGATCATGGATATTCGGGGCTACGAGACCGGCCCGATCAAGGCGGATGCCGCGTTCACCGCAGACTTCGCGATCCCCGACGAGATACCCGTGCAGGGCCTGGTCGACATGGTGGAGATCGAGCGGCGCAGCATGGACGTCCGTCCCGGCATGCGTCACAAGTACACGCCGTTGCGCTTCGACCCGGCTACCGGCGCCCGTCAGGTCGGCGGTCGCTATCTCTTCGATACCTGGGAGCATGCGGTCGACTACAACGCGTTCACCAGCCAGGAGTTGGAGTTCGAGCCCGGCGTGAAGTTCTGGGACCGGCCGTTCTTCCTGGGCGTCGACCGGCATCTTTGGCGGGTCACCGGCGCCCATGACTTCACTCCGCTGGCCACCACGCACTACGCCACCCGCCTTGAGCGCTGGACCTACGCCGGCGAGCACGTGCAGCGACTGCTGGAACTGGCGTGGCCGACGGTCCGCGAGAACGCCGGGCGGCAGGGCCTGGCCAGCGTGTGGCTGCTGTTCCAACCGGAGGAGGAACAGATCGGCATTGTCACGGCGGTCGCGAGGGCGGACATGGAGGGCATGGATCCGGCCCAGGCTGCCTCTCGCTCGATCACCGCGCTCGAGCACAACGAATCGGTGGGGCGGTTCCTGCCCGCCGGGCTGGGCTCCGAGAAGGTCTTCGACCGTACGAGCCTGATCCTGAGCATGTGGCTACCCCGGTCACGGCTGGCCGGGGGTGCCCCGTCCGCTTTCCCGACGGCCCCGGTCCACCCGCTGCCCCGGCTGGCCGAGCAGCAGCCCGCGTAGCCGTTTCCCACGGTCAGGTAGAGCGGGCAGCTCACCGACGTCGAGGCTCACGAGGGCGTGGCGCGGCGGGCTCGGAGGGACTCGAACACCGCATATTGGCCCTCGCCGCCCGTGTGGGCGAAGTCCAGGCAGACGGCGCCGGCGTCGAAGCGGTTTCGCCACGCAGGTGAGCGAACCTACTGCCCCACGCCCCGTCCACGCTTGAGGGCACCGATCCACTTACCTCAGCCGGGCTGCAGTGCCGTTACCGCACGGGCTGCTCGACGGTGGCTCCCAGCGCGGCCAGGCGCAGGACCTCGTCGCGGCGGCGCACCCACCGGAGCCCGAGGGCGAAGGTCAGCAGCGGCAGTCCCGCGAGGGCCGCCCACTGCACGGGCACGAGCGCGATCGGGTGTCCCATGTGGTCGTTGGACGCCGCCCAGCCGGGAAGGGTCAGGTTGATCGTGAGGATCACCGTGATGACGGGTGCCACGGCGACCAGCAGCCGCCGCCGGATCGGGCCGGGCACCGTGACGACCGCCACGATGAGCGCGAGCAGCGCCACGGCCAGCCCGAGCAGTGTGAGGCCCATCGCTGTAGGAGAGGGTGACTCGATCCAGTAGCCCGATGGGCCGGACGAGATGATCAGCTCGCTCGGGAAGAATTTCAGGTAGGTCCAGCCCTCGTCGGTCCGCTGGGTGACGGAACCCGGCCCGAGGATGACGGCGATCACGTCGATCACCGTGAGCGTGACCAGGACCGTGCCGAGCCGTCGCCGACCGAGCACCGCCGCCGCGCCCCGCGAGCCGGCCGCGCTGAGCGCGACTGCCGCGACGAGCGCGAGCGCCGGCCGCCAGAGTCCGTGGACAACCGGCACGGGCGACACGTCGTAGAGGCGGACGAGGGGCACCACCTCGGCGAGCAGGGCCGCCCACGCGAACAGCGCCGCGGTCCTGCGCAGCCCGGCGAGCGCGGCCACCGCGACGGCCGCCCAGCCGACGACTTCGAGGCCCGCACTGAGCATCGAGATGCCGGCCACCGTCTCGGCGTTGAACGGTGGCCTGAAGGCTTCCGGCGGCATCCGCAGCACGACCGGCAGTCGCAGGGCCAGCAGCACGAGGGCGATCAGCGGTCCGAGCACCGCGCACGCGTCGGCCCACCCGGCGTCGAAGGCCTCTCCCCGCGACCGCTTGGTCAGCCGCAGCCGGAGCCCGTGGAAGACCAGGTTCGCCGCGTCGCCGAACCTGGGCCAGCGCTGCCCCGGGGTCGCGTCGGCCAGCATGGTGGTGAGCATGTCGGCGCCGTGCGCCCGGCGGTAGGTCGCCGGGTAGGTGCGCATCAGGCGCTGCAGGCGGGCTTCGAGCGGGGCGGTCATGCAGCACCTCCGTTGGTGAGCAGGCCACTGCGGCGCAGCCGGAGGCCCGCGGTGTTGGCCGCCGCGCGTCGCCGGTCGGCCTCGTCGGCGAGCTGGCGCGCGCCGGGCGCGGTGAGCTTGTAGTAGCGGCGCAGCCGGGACTGGACGATCTCCTCGCTGTCGATCTCGATGAGGCCCGCCTCGACCAGCTCGGCGAGGACGGCGTAGAGCGTGCCGGGCCGCAGCCGCACAGCGCCGGCCGACTGCTCCTCGGCGTCTTTCATGATCCCGTAGCCATGGGTGGGCCCGGCGGCGAGCGCCGAGAGGATCAGGAACGCGGACTCCTTCAGTGGCATGCCTCAACCATATGACGAAATCCGTTATATATCTAGGGCGTTACGCACCGTGGCGGCGGCGGGTGAGCGGTGTGGTCCGGCGGCGCCGGGCTGCGTCCGGTGGCTTCGGGGCTGGTTGCGCCTGGCGGGCGCTCGGCTTACTGGGGCGTGGCGCGGCGGGCTCGGAGGGCGCGCACCTTGTTGCGGTTGCCGCAGCGTTCCATCGTGCACCAGCGGCGGGCGCCGGGGCGGGACGTGTCGACGAACACCAGCGGGCAGTTGTCGGCGGCGCACTCGCGGATGCGCTCCGACAGTGGGCCGGACAGCAGTTCCACCATCTCGCGAGCCAGCGTCGACAAGGCCTGCGTCGTCAGGACCGGTGCCGACCAGCTCGCGGGCGTGCCGGCGGCAGTGAGCTGCGGGGCCAGCGACGGGGCGGCCGCGGCCGCGTTGATGACCGCGATCGCGTCGGCGCCCAGCGGCCGGCCCGCCGCCCGGGCGTGGGCAGTCTCCCAGATCGCCTGACGTAACGCCTTCGCCGCGGTCAGGTCGGCGAAGGTCGCCGGGGTGGTCAGGGCCGCGGCCAGCGGCGGCTGGGCCAGCCAGGCGGCCAGGTCGTCCGGCTGGTGGAGGGACTCGAACACCGCATATTGGCCCTCGCCGCCCGTGTGGGCGAAGTCCAGGCAGACGGCGCCGGCGTCGAACCAGAACGAACCCCCCTTGGGGTCGTGCAGCACCCGTCCGGTTGCGTACGTCCGCATGTAACCACTATAACTGGTTGAGGTAACCCCTATTACCGGTTTCATGGTCGAGGAGGGCAACACATGACTACCCGGCACATCAACCCCGATGGCCTTCACCGCAGCCCGGCCTTCAGCCAGGCCGTCGTCGTGGAGCAGCCGGCGAAGACGATCTACATCGGCGGGCAGAACGGTGTCGACGCCGACGGGAAGGTCGTCGGGCCCACCGTCGGTGAACAGGCCCTGCAGGCGCTGCGCAACCTCGCGACCATCCTGGAGAGCGAGGGCGCGAGCCTGGCGAACATCGTGCACTGGACCATCGCCGTGGCGGACGGTCACGGCTTCGACGAAGGGGTGGCCGCCTTCCAACAGGTGTGGAACCCCGCCGACCCGCCGCCGGCCATCACGGTCCACGTCGTCGCCGGCCTGGGCCCGGGCTTTCTCGTGGAGATCGACGCCGTCGCCGTCGTCTGACGCCGACCGCGACAAACGTGGCGGTTGGTTCCGCATCGGGTGGGTAGCGGGGCCGCATGACGCACGCCACGAAGTCCGACGTCTGGAAGACGGCGGTCACGGTACTGCAGGAAGCCCACCCGCCGTTCTTCCCGCCCGGCGGCCACGTGATGACCGTCGTCGTCGAGTACCCGCCGGGGGACCCGGGCGCGCCGCCGCACTGGCACCCCGGCCCGGCGTTCGGGTACGTCGTCGAGGGTGAGATGGTGTTCGAGCTCGAGGGCGAGCCGCCGCGCGTGGTGAAGGCCGGCGAGGCGTTCTGGGAGCCCGGCGGCGACGTCATCCACTACCAGGACGGCAACCATCGCACCGACCGGCGGCTGAAGTTCACCGTCACCATGTTCTGCGAAGAGGGCAAGCCGATGCTCACGCCCGTGCCGGCCGAGGAACTGGCCAAGCGCGCCGACCGGCGACGCTCAGGCTGAGGCGCCCAGCACCGACAGCAGCCGCAGCTTCTCGGCGCTCTCGGTGCCCGGCGCCGCCGTGTACACGACCAACTGCTGCGACTGGTCCGGGTCGACCAGCCGCTGGCAGTGCAGGTCGAGCACGCCCAGCGAAGGGTGCACGATCCGGACCGGGCCGCAGTAGCGGCCGGCCACGGGGTGTTCCCGCCAGAGTGCGGCGAACTCGGTGCTGCCGGCGAGCAGCGCCGAGACGATCGCGTCCGCGCGGGAGCCGGCCCCGTCGCGGACGTACGAGGCGTGCAGGTCCGCCACGATGAGGCGGGCCTCCTGCGGGTGCCGCAGGCGGGTCGCCGGGTCGGTGAACCAGCGGTAGTGCAGGCTCCGGGCGAGACCGCTGTGGGAACGTTCGTCGCCGAGCAGCGCGACCGACAGCGGCGTCTGCAGCAGCGTGTCGCCGAGGTGGCTGACGACCTGCGCGGCGGCGTCCTGGAGGCCGTCGAAGATGCGCATCATGCCGGGGTTGACGTGCTCCAAGCCTGCCGCGGAGCCGGCGGTGCGGCGCGGTGTGGCGTACCCGGCGAGCTGGAACAGGTGGTCGCGCTCCTCCAGGGACAGCCGCAGCCCGCGGGCCAGGGCGCCGAGCATCTGCTCGGACGGGTGCGGGCCGCGCGGCTGCTCGAGCCGGCTGTAGTAGTCGATCGACATGTCGCACAGCACCGCGACCTCCTCGCGGCGCAGGCCGTGCGTGCGGCGGCGCTGCCCGCGGGGCAGGCCCACGTCCTCCGGCTGGAGGGCCCCCCGCCGGGTGCGCAGGTACTCGGCCAGTCGTGCACGGTCCACACCCACCTGCCTACCTCGCCAACGCGAACTCGACCCCGGCGAGGCGGAGTGAGAGGTCCCACAGCCGGGCGGCGGCGGCCTCGTCGCGCGCCGGGCGGTACACCGGAAGCTCGGTCGGATCGCCGGTGAACTGGCCGAAGCCGTCCGGCCCGTACAGGCGGGCGCCGAGCGCCGCCGGGCTGGTCGCCGCGTGCAGGATCGGCAGCACGCCCCGCTCGACGCCCTGGACCAGCAGACCCCACCGGGCGAGCCGGGTCATGATCGCCTCGTGCGGGGCCGGCTTGGCCCGCCCCAGGTTCGGCCCGGCGGCGTAGAGCCCCGTGAGCGTCGTGCCCGGGTGGGCGGCGTTGCTGACGATCCCCCAGCCGCCCGCGCGGGACCGCCGGTCCAGCTCCAGCGCGAACAGCAGGTTCGCCAGCTTGGACTGGTTGTAGGCGCGCACCGGGGAGTACCGCTGCATCCATTGCGGATCGGCCCAGTTCATCTTCGCGTGGCGGGCGGCGCTGCTCGTCACCGTCGTGACCCGGGCCCGCCCGGCGCGCAGCTGCGGCAGGAGTCGCGCCGTGAGGGCGAAATGCCCGATATGGTTGGTACCGAACTGGAGCTCCAGCCCGTCGGCGGTGGTGTGCCGGGTGGCGGGCGCCATCACCCCGGCGTTGTTGACCAGCAGGTGGATCGGCCGGTCGAGGGCGCCGGCGAAGGCGGCGACGGACTCCAGCGACGCGAGGTCGAGGATCCGCTCCTCAACGCGGGCATCTGGTACCTCGGCGCGGATGCGCTCGGCGGCGCTACCGGGCCGGCGGGCGGCCAGCAGGACCTCGGCGCCTGCGGCGGCCAGCCGGGTGGCCAGCGCCAGCCCCAGCCCGCCGCTGGCGCCCGTCACGACGGCGAAGCGTCCGGTGTGTTCACTCATGCGTCCACCGTCGCCCCGTTTCCCGAGCTGATCCATGTACTGCCAGTACAAGGCCGCCCACCCGTCCGCAGACTTCCGGATGATGGCAAGGTCAACTGACATGCCGAACGTTCTCATCGCCGGCCCGGTGGCCTGGAACCTGCTGATCTACGTCGACGAGCTGCCCCGCCCCGAGCCGCACACGGTCTTCGCCGCCCGCCACCACGAGACCCTGGGCGGCACGTCGGCCGGCAAGGCCCTCAACCTGAGCCGCCTCGGCATCGACGTAACCCTCGCGACCCTGCTGGGCGACGACGAACCGGCATCGCGAATCAGGACGGAGCTGCTGTCGCCGGGCATCGAGCTGCTGGCGTTCTCGAGCGCGAACGGCTCGGAGCGCCACGTGAACCTCATGGACCGGCACGGCTCGCGGCTGTCGGTGTACCTGACCCTCCCGACCCCGGCCGCGGAGGTGACGGTCCCGGCGTCGCTCCTGTCCAGAGCGGACGTGGTGGTGGTCGACCTGGCCGACCACAGCCGCCCGTTCCTCCGCACGGCCGGCAAGCCGATCTGGTGCGACCTGCACGACTACGACGGCGAGAGCGAGTTCCACCGCGAGTTCGCCGAGGCCGCCGACGCCGTGTTCGTGAGCGACGAACGCCTGCCCGACCCGCTGGCGTTCCTGCACGCCCGGATCGCGGCCGGCGCCGGCCTGGCCGTCTGCACCCACGGCGCCCGCGGCGCGACAGCCCTGGCCCGCGGCGGTTCGCCGGTGCACGTCCCGGCAACCCCGGTGGAGGAGGTCGTGGACACCAACGGCGCGGGCGACGCCTTCTTCGCCGGCTTCCTGGCGGCCCACCTCCGCGGCGCAGACCTGGAGGAGTGCCTGCGCCAGGCAACCCGCGCGGGCGCGCTGGCGGTCCGCACCCGCGACCTGGCCCCACCGGACCTCACCGAGGAGTCACTCCGCTCGGCCGACTGACCTCGCCGGGCCGGCCGAGTGCGCTCCGCGCCGTGAGGAGCACCACCGCCGGGCCGGCCGGGTGCACTCCGCGCCACCGGCGGTGCCGCGCTCCTCGTGGCCGTCAGGGGTGCCCGGGCCATGGCGAAGCCCGGTCACAACACCGGTAGCGGGGCTTTGCGGGGGCGAGGCCAGGCGAAATCTGGACTCCGTCGCGGCTCGACATGGTCGCTAGCCCGGTGTGGGTGGGTTCGGTTCGGGTGTCCGCCGCGACGCTTGCCTCGTGCGGCGCCCAACCGGAGCGCCGCGGCCGGTGTGGAGAAAGGGAAACGATCCATGACTGATCTCGTTGCGATCGGCTACCGCGACCTGTCCACCGCCAACGCGGCGCGGGACAAGATCATGGACCTGCAACGGCAGGGCATCATCTCGGTGCGGGATGCCGCGGTGGTCGACGTCGGTGTCGACGGCAAGGTCAAGCTGCACCAGTCCAGCTCCATGACGGCCGCGGGCGCGGCCGGTGGGGCGCTCTGGGGCGGGCTCATCGGGTTGCTGTTCTTCGCCCCGTTCCTCGGGATGGCGATCGGCGCCGGTGCCGGCGCGCTCGCCGGCAAGGCCACCGACGTCGGGGTGGACGACAAGTTCATGAAGGACCTCGCCGCGTCGCTCGAGCCCGGGTCGGCGGCCATGTTCCTGCTCGTCGACCAGGTGACGGTCGACAAGGTGCTGGCGGAGATGGCGCCGCACAACTTCGGCGGCCGGCTCCTGCACAGCTCGCTGGACATGGAGGCGGAGCAGCGGCTGCGGGCCGCGATCGACGCCCAGCACATGGCCCACGCGTGACGGCACGAGGCCGCGTCCCCTCACGCCGAGGGGACGCGGACCTCGATGTTCGTGAACGCCACCGAGAACGGCGGGGCCGCCGTCGTCTTCGGGTCGGGAAAGACGCCGAGCACGACCCGGCCCCGCTCGAACGTCGGGTCGTGGTAGGTGCCCAGCGGCTGCCCGTCGCGGGTGAACGTCATGTCGGCGCCCCGCGCGACGATGCCGACCTTCGCGACCGCCTGGACCGCGAGCGGGGCGGCGAACGGGTAGCTGTCCACCGTCGTGACCGCCGCCGGGCCGCCGACGCCGTGGGTGGCCAGGTGGTAGCCGTCGGCGCAGACCCGCAGCACGTAGCCGCCGGTGTCGAAGCGGAACCAGACCGCGGCGCAGCTGGCGGCGGTCTGCAGCCGCACGTCGACGGTCATGGCGAACTCGGTCACCTCGTTGCGCGGGCCCGGGCAGCGGTACGAGCCGACGCTCTGCCGCGTCACGACGAGCGCGTTCTGGAACGCGCAGGTCGCGTCGTTGTCCTTGTCGTCGCGCGGCTGCCAGAGCTGCTCGCTCGTGAGCCGGTCGGAGAACAGCACCCGGTCCGCGGCGCCCGACGGTGACGCGGCGGCGGAGGTGGCGGTCGCGCTGGAGGACTGGGCCTGGGGGCTCCGGTCCGGCAGGGGGATGATGCCGTACGTCAGGCCCGCCACCGCCAGCGACGTCAGCAGCGCGACGACCGCGACGACGGCGAGCGCGATCCGTCCGAACCGCCCCGAGGACGAGGGAGGCGGCGCGGACGCCGAAGCGTCGGCGAAGGGCGCGGGCGAGACCGGCGCGGGAGCGGGCACGGGAGCGGGCGCGGAGGCGGACGCCGCCAGCACGTGCGGCAGCGCCGAGTCGTCGAGCCGGGTCGTGGCATCGGTGGAAACCCCAGCCGCAACGCCCGAAACCCCGGGCGGGTCGCCCGAAACCCCAGCCGCGGCGCCCGCGTCCGCCGAAAGCCCAGCCGCAACGCCCGGCGGCGCAGCCGAGTCCAGCGCCGGAGCCACGTCCGTCGCCTGGACCTCCTCGACCGCCGCCAGCAGGTCGGGCTGCCGCGCCAGCGCCGACTGCGCGGGCCCGGCCGTCAGCAGCCGGTCGATGAGCTCCCGAGCCGTCGGCCGCTCGGCGGGATCCTTGGCGAGCGCCTGCGCCACGAGGTCCCGCAGCGGCCCGGACAGCCCGGACAGGTCGGGCGGCTGGGTCAGGATCCGCGCCGCGACCACCGGCGCCGCGTCGGAGCCGAACGGGTTGCGCCCGGTGCCGGCGTACGCGATGACCGCGCCCCACGAGAAGATGTCCGCGGCCGGCGTGGTGCTGCCGCTCCCCTCCGGGCCGAACCGCTCCGGGGCCATGTAGGCGACGGTGCCGACCACCTGGTCGGTCCGGGTGTGCCCGGTGGTGGCCTGCGGCGAGTGCGCGATGCCGAAGTCGATGACCTTCGGGCTGCCCGCCGCGAGCAGCACGTTGTTGGGCTTCAGGTCGCGGTGGACCACGCCGGCGCCGTGGATCGCGGTGAGCGCGGTCGCGACGCCGATCGCCAGCCCGTGCAGGTTCGCCTGGGACAGCGGCCCCCGGTCGCGGACCACGGCGGCCAGGCTCGGCCCGTCGACGTACTCGACGACGAGGTAGGGCCGCTCGTCGTCGGGGGCGGCGTCGAGCACCTCCGCGGTGCAGAACGGCGGCACCTGCCGGGCCCGGTTGACCTCGCTGCGGAACCGGCGGCGGAACTGCTCGTCGTGCGCCAGGTCGGTGCGCACCACCTTGACGGCGACCGGCGCGCCGTCGGGGGCGGTGGCGAGGTACACGGTGCCCATGCCGCCCTCGCCGAGGCGGCCGATCACGGTGTACCGGCCGAGCCGCCGCGGATCCCCGTCGCGCAACGGCGCGTGGTTGCCGGTCATCGTCGTCCTCTCCCCGTCACTGCGGCGTCACGCCGGCGCCGGCACCGGCGCGTCGAGAGGGCCGCCCGGCACCACCGGCGTGTGGGAGGACCAGGGCACCTGCGGCGGCAGCAC
>NZ_JBEXCY010000100.1:0-40869 GCF_040605515.1 Dactylosporangium sp. NPDC005572
CGCGCGGCTGATTTCCGATGGTCATCCAGCGCATCTGGGCTTACCACGGGGTCTGAGCTGGACCCGATGAGCGCCTTCGCCATGCCGATGTCTGTTAGGAATTGAAGCTCCGTGAGGACATCACAATCCACCCCCTCCGCGCCGGTTCGCAGATCATCCAGGTGCTCGGCGATCACTCGGAGCACCAGCTCCAGGTGCGGTCGGGCCGAGGGTGTCGGTATCGTGACATGTTGCTGGTCCTGAAGCCGAAAGCGAGTCGCCTCCATCAGCAGCCACGCGATGTCGCTTTCATAGGCGGCATGAGTCGCGTCATTGCCCCAGACGTCACTCACTTGTCGAATAAGCCGGGGCTTCATGTTGAACTCGTCCGCGCCTGAAAAGGTCTTGAAAGCGATTGCATCGAGGAGTTCGTCGCGCCGCTCGCCCAGCGTGTTCCGCAACCAGATGTCGAGCGGGTCCGTAGATCCGCCGTCGATCTGCTCTTGGAGCCATCGCATCTCAACAGAAACGAACCTCGACAGGACCACGAACACGGTGAGGAACGTCGAAAGCCGCTGCTGGCCGTCGACAACCTGGAGCACCGTCGTCGGGAGCGCGTCCACGCGCTTTGGCATGACGCTGTCCCTGTCGCTGACGAGGATCACCGAGCCCAGGAACGTCGAGGGCGTCTTCCCCTGCGCGGCCCTCGTAATCCCCTGCTCCAGATCCTCGAACAGGCGACTGATCTCGTCCGTGCCCCAGGTGAAGTCACGCTGGTAGGCAGGAACGTAGAACCCCTGCCCCGGCTGCAGGATCAGCTGACGAAGCGTCGATGGGTCAGCGGTGAAGTTGCTTGGCATGTAGCGACCTGCCTTATGAACCGTTGAGAGCTGTGCCGGCGGAGCAGCGCGTGCAGACGACTCAGAAAGCTTCGGTGGGATCTTAGCGGCAAACCGTCGATCCGCTCGGACTCGCCGCCGCTCGCGTCAACGGAAGAAGTCGCGCGGCGCGCCGGCGCTCACGGTAGGCGAGTTGGCGGCGGCGATGCGCGCGCAGGACCTGGACGGTGTGCTTGTCAGGGCGATGGCGCAGCGGCCGGCGGCGGTATGCGGCTTGCCGTCGATGATCGTGTAGCCGGCGGTGGTGCGCCGGGGCTCGAACAAATGGCTCTCCCGGTGTAGGCCGGGGAGGGCGGTAAGCCACCAGAAGGCTGCTACAGCGTGCCGACGCGGGTGGTTGACAGCAGTTCATGGAATCGCAGGACTTCCAAGCGGCGGTCACCGAGGCGGTCGTCGACAACCAGGAGGCCCACAACACCATGGCCGACTATCTCTTCAGCGACGGCCCCGGCATCAGCGCCGTCATCATGGCACTCGCGGACGCCTTCTACGAGGCAGCCATCGATCAGCCGACGGATGCGTGAGCAGGCCGACCCCGGAAGGGGACCGCGCGGTTGGGCCGCTCTTGGCCACGGAGGAAGGCGGCAACGGGTTCGTGCCTGGTCACGCCGGACACGCGCTGGGACTGCTGCGATCCGACAGCGGCGTGCGGGCGCTGTTCGAGGCGCGGTTGGCGGCGATGGCGCAGTACAGGCGATTGGTTCCGAGGACGGTGCGCGCCGCATGGGGGCCGATGGTCACGCCGGGCGTTCCCTGGTAAGGGGTGACGACGAGACGTCGCCTGCGCCCGGATCCCCGCCGACTTCGGTCTCGACCCGCGCCGCGACATCCAGGTCTCCGCCCCGTGCGCCGCGGGCCGGCGGGGCAGGGCACGCAACACCCTGCAGGTGGCACAGTCCGAGGTGCGGATCGAGTTGCTACGCACGCTGCATAAGGCCGGATTCGAAAGGGCGTCGTGTCCTCGATCGTCAGCTCCGGCGCATTCGTTGGCTTCATCATCGTGTCACCGCACACGCCATGGTGACATCGGCCAGCAGCACCCAGGTACAGGCCGCCCACCAACAAGCGCATAGCGGCGCGCCGACACCCTTACCGACCAGCTCCGGACTGCCGAAAGGGTCACTCATCGGACGCGCAGGAACGCTTCCGCGCTGCCACCTGACCGAATGGACCCTGGCGTGCGCCTGCTGGTGTTCCGCGGCGGATCAATCTCGTGACTGTCAGAGCCGGTGCTGGCTGCGATCTCCCGGGGGCAACAACGACCAGCGACCAGCAGTCGCTCCGGAGGCCGTTGGAATGTCGAAGTTGCACTCGAAAGCACGGCTGCGAAGTTGGTGTGCGGATGGCACCATGGGCCTATGGGACTTTCGCGGCGTTGGACGATTTTCGCTATCGGAGGCGTCGCGGCGTTCGGTTTGGCGGCGGCCGCTGCACTGTTCGGCGTCCGGGGTATCGAGGTGGCCAGCTGGTTGGCCGGAGTCGCCAGCTTCGTTGTCGCGGTCCTAGCATTGTTGATGGCGCGTCCCGGTGGCGGAGGCGTCGATCACGGGACCAGGTCGGAGCCGGGTCCGTCCGTGCAGGCCACCGGCGCACGGTCGATCGCAGTAGGCGGCGATGTCGGCGGGATCGCTTCTACTGGCGACAGCTCTACACTCGATCAGCAACGGTGAGGCATTGGAAGCAGCGCCGGGACCCAGAACCGCCGGCTACAGGCGAGGCGCGGTCGTCGGTAAAGGCGGTTGGCGCGCACTCGGTTGCGATCGGTGGTGATCTCGACGGAATAGTCTCGACCGGTTCCGGCGTGACTAACGTGCAGGTGCGGGCAGGGCAGGCCGTGGTGTTACCCGCCGCCGCGATGCTGCCGCCATCTCGGGTCGACGCTCCCCAAGCATTGGTAAACGTTCCGGTACGTCCGGGGATCTTCGTCGGTCGCGGTGAGTCGCTGAGTCTTCTTGATGCGCACCTGGCGGAACCTGGCGGACCGGTAGTCCAGGCGGTCCATGGCCTCGGTGGGATAGGGAAGAGCACTCTAGCCGCCCGCTGGGCTGCGGACCGAACGGGCTACTTCAACCCGGTCTGGTGGATAACGGCCGACACTCCGGCGGCGATCGACGTGGGCCTCGTCCGCTTTGCGGTGGCACTACAGCCAGAATTGGGCGGGCTGTTGCCGTTCGAGGCGCTCCGCGAGCGCGCCGTGCAATGGCTGTCCTGTCATCAAGGATGGCTGCTGGTTCTCGACAACGTCACCGACCCTGCTGACATCACCGGATTGCTTGCGCGTGTGCCAAGTGGCCACTTCGTCGTTACCAGTCGTCGGGCCACCGGCTGGGCCGGCATCGCTGCCACCATCCGCCTGGACGTGCTGAGCCTCGATGAAGCGGTGCAGGTGGTCGTCGCCACTCTAAAGGATCACTCGAGCAAGCCAGACCTACCTGGCATCGCCAAGGTTTGTGTCGAGCTGGGATGCCTTCCACTCGCAATCGAACAGGCCGCAAGCTTCATGGCGCAGGCCGGTGTTACCCCCCGTGAATACTTATCAATGCTCGCCGCCTACCCCGCGGCCATGTATTCAGCAGCCGGTGAGGGACAAGACGCCGAACGGACCATCGCCCGGATCTGGCGGGTCACCCTTAATCGGCTCGCCGAAGAGCCCCTGACCGCTCACACGCTGCGGATACTGGCTTGGTATTCGTCCCAAGCGATTCCCCGGACATTGCTTGATGGGATGGCCGAACCACCGGCCGTTGCCCAGGCGATCGGTCGACTCGCCGCGTACAACATGCTTACCACCGACCTCGACACCGGGACCTTGACCCTGCATCGGCTGGTGCAAGCTATCGCTCGCACAGCCGATCCGGACGATCCGCACCGCCAAGCAGACGACATCGAGAAGGCACGTGATTTCGCCGCCCGTGCCCTCATCGCCGCTCTGCCTACCGACAGACATGATCCTGCCACCTGGCCGGCGTACCGTGCTCTGCTCGCCCACCTCGACGCCTTCGCCCGACATTCTCCTGAGCCCACCGACGGACTCACGGGCGTCCTGCTTACCCAGCTTGGAGCCTTCCTGAACGGACAGGGCGCCGTTCAGGACGCCATCCGACACCTCGAACGAGGCGTGGCTGCCCTGTCAGGCGACGAGGACTATGATGATCAGGGCGCACTGAGCGCCCAGACTCTGCTCGCCAATGCCTACCTGTCTGCGGGCAATCTGAAGCGCGCCGTTTCGCTGCACGAGCGGATTCTCGCTGACACTGTACGGATTGCCGGTAACGACCATCGGAACACCGTGATCGCTGCCAACAACCTCGCCGCGGCCTATCGGAAGGCGGGTGACCTCAGGCGGGCAATCGCACTGCTCGAGCCGACCCTCGTCGACAGCCGTCGGCTTCACGGTGACGATCACCCCACGACGCTGCTCGTCGCCAGTAACCTTGCCGCCACGTACGAGGACAAAGGTGACCTTAACCGTACGATCGACCTGCTGGAACAGATTGTCACCGACACCAGACGTGTCCTCGGCGATGACCACCCCGATACCCTGAGTGTCCAAAACAATCTAGCCTGGACCTTTGCCAAGGCAAATGAACTGGAACGGGCCCTGGCCCTCTACGAGAAGACACTAGATGCTCGTCGCCGGGTGCTTGGCGACGAGCATCCGGCCACGCTCACCTCGGCAAACGACCTAGCTGGTGTCTTGGAGTCCGCCGGGGATACATGGCGAGCCTTCCAGCTTTACCGGCGAACTTATGCCGACCGTCTTCGCGTCCTTGGTGAGGACCATCCTGATACCTTGACCTCCGCCAGCGACCTCGCCGACACGTATAGCAAGGTTGGCAATCTGCGTCGTGCCGTCCCGTTGAACGAGAAAACGCTTGAGGCACGCCGCCGGGTGCTTGGCGACGACCACCCGGACACTCTGCAGTCCGCGAGCAATCTCGCCGATGCGTATGGGGTAGCCGGGCAACTGGACCTCGCCATCCCGCTGGGCGAGCGTACCCTGGTCGACCGTCGCCGAATCCTCGGCGAACATCACCCGCAGACTCTGATCTCGGCGATTAACCTTGCCTGCGCTTACCACCTCGGCGGACGCTCTGACCAGGCTTTGGACTTGGCCGAACAGACACACAGGACTGCCCTTCGCGCCCTTGGGCCGGGGCATCCGCAGACGCTGAAGATCGCGCAGTTGCTCGCAGTGCTGGTCAAAAAGTGATGTCTATGGCAGGCCGACGTCGGTCTGTTCGTGACTCGTGTCGAGCTGAGTCAGCCGAGGGTGTGGTGGGTTACCGGGTACCGACATGGTGGCACGCAAAGGCGACAGCCGCTCCTACATGAACGTCATGGCGCTCTTGGACGACGCGCACCGGTTGGGGCGGCTGCGTGCCGTCGGCCCCGTGCACCAGTTCCACCACGCCGAGTTGCAGAATCACCTCGCGCACCGGCACCCGAGGGTTGACCCGCTGCTGTAGGGCACACGCGCGAAATTTGGTTCGCCTTCCGCAGCCCAAATATGACGATCCACTCCTCGCGGGGGTTGTTCTTGCCTGGGTGGAGCTTGTCCTTCGTGGACCGCCGGTTCCACACCATGTGTCCGGTGTGCTTCGGGTTGAACAGGATCTCCCGCACGGCGGAGCCGGTCCACCGGCCGACCGCACGTTCCGGGTCGACCGGCTGCGGTGCGGGTACCGGTCGAGGTCCGTGTTAAGCCGCTCGGCGATGGCCGGTACGACAGGCACTCGTCGATGCGCCAGGCGAACATCTGCACCACGGTGAGATTGCGGACTGGCCGATCTCCAGCTTGGCCTTGTGCTTGCACTGCGCCTGCTTCGCGGGCACGGGGGCTTGTGTCGCTCGGCGAGGTACCCGTACGGCGGCTTGCCGACGTTCCAGCCCTGCCCGGTGTGGCAGATACCTGCCCGCTGGGCCCACACCACCTCGGCGGGATCCCCGCCGAGGGCGTACAGCGCAGAGCTGACAGACTGAGCTGATGACGGCGGACGATGAGGAGTGGTGGTCGGAATCCGAGCCACCCGACCCAGAGGACCTGCTGGAACGGGTGGACCGCATGGCTGCCCTCCTGGTCCAAACCGGGCGGGCGTACGGTGACGACTCTTGGCAGCGCTTCGAACGAGAGTACCAACGCAGCGTCAAGAATCTCGACGCCGATCTGCGGCGCCTCGGGTTAAGGTCGCCATTCGTAGTCTGGCCCTCCTTGGCAAGCTGGCACGGGAGCGCGAAGCAGCACGGGAGCTACGCCAAGCGGGATGCTTATGTCAACGAACGCCTATCGCAGGTTCGGGAACAGCTCCGGAAGCGCATCGACGACAGAACCGCTGGAGATCCCGAGGCACAACTGCATCAGCTTGGTGACACCGCGGATCGCGCAGTACGCGAACCCGCCGCGGTTCGGCAACAACTTGTACGCCTGGAACGTGCCCTTGGCTCCGATCCGGGTCAGGCCATAGGCGCAGCGAAGAACCTTGTCGAGTCAACGGCAAAGGTCGTGCTGGACGCCCGGGGCCAGGAAGTGCCCAGATCCGCCACTCTGCCCGCTCTGATTACCGCAGCCCTGCAAGCGCTGGACGCGCACCCTGCGAACGAGGAGCGCCGCCCGGTCAGGGACATCGTCTCCAAGGCGGCCGCCATCGCAAACCACGTAGGCGAACTGCGTAACGAGGCTGGCGATGGCCATGGCCCTCTGGCGCCGCCGACCGGGCTGGAGCTGCGGCACGGCCGCCTAGCTGCCCGCGTCGCCGTCGCCTGGTGCGCCTTTGTGCTGGAGACCATGGAGGAGCAGGACAGAACAGAAGAGTGAGGGGCGGCGCAGGTCACCGACCCAGATGCCGGCGCTAATGGCCGGCCTGGACGTTCCACACAACAAGTCCCGTCAACGGTTCGCCGAAGGTGCGCAGTCCGCCGTTTCCCCTGCAACACCGAGAGGCTCCCGGCGGCGGCCGGGCGCAAGCCCTGCGGGGCTAACGACGTGCTGTGGTGGGTTCCGCGGATCTGGTCAGCGTCCAGGGCCAAGATCAGCTCTACCATCGCGTCGCGCTCGTAAGGGCGGCCCGGCGGCGCCAGACTGAATTTGTCGTTCCTGTGTCGCGGCTACCTCCCCGCCGATTGGATGTGGGCCGCGAACACGCGACTGCCGATTTCATCGTTGAGTCGTTCCACCAGGGCGGCGATTATGCGGCTCGTGGCTTCTGGTCCGACTGAGTCGAGGAGTCCCCGGCACAAGATGTCGATGAGCGGCTCGAGTGCTACCCTGAGTAGTTTCCCCAGGTGTGGTGCTTCGAACTTTTGTTCGGGTCGGGAACCTTACAACCTAGGCCCACCACTGCACGTTCACCCGTTGGCGGAGAACCTCGGCCCGGTGGCGCTCGAACCGGGTCTCGAAGTCCCGGTCGGACTCGACCCGGCGGGGCGTGTGGTTGGTGGCCAAGCCGGCGGGGTGCCGGGAGATCTCGATGCGCTCGATGGCCGCGCTGAGGATCGTGCGCTTCCACACGTTGTCCTTGTCGGGCCATTGAACTCGATCATCGAGCGGTGGGTGCAGACCTGCCGCCGTGAACTGCTGGACCGGACCCTCATCTGGAACCAGCAACATCCGTTGCACGCCCTGCGCGAGTTCGAGTCGTTTTAAAAACGGCCACCGCCCGCACCAAGGCATCGCGAACGCGCGACCGTCGCGTCCGTTGCCGCCGCCGATCACCGACCCGGACAATCCGCCACCTCGACATCCGACGACACGACGGCCTCGGCGGCATCCTCCACGAGTACCAACACGCCGCCTGAACTGCACGGACACGTCTTTGGCGGGGGCACTGTCGTCGATCAACGCGTCGCCGAAGCTGCCAATGGGCGTTCCGCCAGCGGCGGGCACAACCAGAGAGTCCTTGCGCGAGGTGTGCGCGGCACGTCGCCGTGGACAGTGTGGCCCTACCTGGGATTATGTCGGCAGGTCAGGATCATGGTCGTGCCCCCGCGGATGTCAGCTCTTGCCGTGCGGGCGTCATCCGCGCTGGTCAGCGAGGCGAACGCTGATCTCGAACAGGTGCCGCGGCGCGATTCCTGTAGTCCCGCGAGCAAACTCCAGCGTCGCGTCCCGTGCGTCCCCCACCCATGTCCCCAGGAACAGCTCGGGAAGGAACTGGTCGAGGGTCACGGAAGCATGGCGCATGTGCTCATATCCGATCGTATGGGTGCCTTGGTCGGTGTCGAGCGCACCGTGGCCAGCCACTTGCCCGTGGATCCAGAGCGCGCGGACGCAGAGGGCCTCCCCGCTGCTCATGAGGAGCCAGTAGAAGGACGCCTCCGACATCTCCAGGAGATCCTGAAGCTGCCCCAGGTCGATCTTCCACCGCTCATGGGGCGGCCGTGCTGAGGCGGTGGCTCGTTCCCTGATGGCTTCAGACTTTTTCACCTGAACCAGTGCGGCTGAGTGGAGCCGCATCCAGCCGGGAAGTTCGACATCGAGCAGGAGGGCGAGGTCACATCCCCATTGCTGCTCTTCTGTCTTGGTGGTATGGCGGTGACTGACCGACACCTGCCGCGCCACTGCGGTGCGGCCGCCGGCGGTGAGACGCAGCCGTGCCTCCTCGAACGCCGCTTCGATCCGGGTGAGTAGCGTTCCGGTCCCGGTCTCCTCCTGTGCAGCACCCTGCGTCCGCACCCAGTCGCCGAACCTCCATAGAGCGTCGCGCAGGGTGTTCGCCAGAGTGTCCTCAAGGTCCAATGAACCGAGCCACGTCCGGGACATCGAGGACAGCGGTCGGGGGGACATCGTCGTTCCGTCGAAGGCTTGGGCGGCAGTGCTGGCGACCCACTGACGGAATGCCTCACCCGGTGAACCGGTGCCGCCGATGAGCGCATCAATGCCGCGGGCCCGGTCGCCGACGGCAACATCGGGATCGCTGGACGCAGCGGTGATCGCTGCCCGGACGCGGTCGTCGCCGGCGGCGTACGCGAGCAGGTCCGTGCAGTGCCGACCGAGCGCGTCCACGTCGCGGAGGATGTCGCGGACACTTATCGCCCATGCCTCGGGCCACCGAGACGCATGCTCGGTCAAATGGGCGAGCACGCCACGGATCTGGTCCTGGCTCTTCCATCGCTCTAGCCGGGGGTTCTCGTACTGGACGAGCTGGCGGAGATCAGCCCATAGCAGCGCGACTGCGGTGACAAGGCGATCGCTCACCTCCGCTTCGGACCGGCCGAGTACAGCAGCAACTGACCCGGGTGTCCGGGGCAGGCCTTGTGTCTGGACCTGAAATCCGATGATCTTGCCAACTTCAATCGGGCGCATGTCAAGGAGGTCGACGGAAACCAAGCGGAGGGCCTCCATGACGTCGGGAGACATGGAGAAGCCACGCAATGTCACCGCTGGGATCTCTTGCTCGCGGATGACCAAGTGATGGCTTCCCAATTCGAACGCCAGGTCCCGGTCGAGTTCCGCCACATGCGGCAGGAGGCTCAGGTCAACGCCTCGGATTCGCCTGACCGCGTCCAGGAAGCCGGACGTAGAGACGCTCGCCATCGCTCGACGTGCTAGGTCGCGGCCGGCGGCGTCGCTCCAAGGGCGCGGTCTGGAGTCATCGAGCGCGTCCCGGGCCCTCACCAGCACCCTCTTCCAGTCCCACAGTGGCTGATCCTCGTTGGTTCCCACTCTGTCAGCTACCGACGGAGCGAAGATGTGCCGCAGCGCGTAGGGGTCGGCGCCTGCCAGGTCCAGAAGGTATCTGAGCTGATCGGCTCGAGTGGGCCGGACCACGTCAGCGGCGAGTGTCAGCGCTAGCCAATGAAGGAACGTATCGTCGTCGTGCCTGCGGAACGTCCAAGCGGCCGTCTCGTCGATCCCTCGTTGGCCCCCGCCATGTTCCGCCGTCACCTTCTCCCGTAACAGTGCCCAGCACCGCGCGAGCGCGTCGGCCAGCACGTCGTCATTCTCCGGACGCTTCACAAGCTCGCGCAGTACCGCGACAGGATCATCGTTGCGGTGTCCGGCGCCGAAGGAATCCACGAGTGCGTCGAGGCCGGCGAGGGGACCGGAACCATCGGCTTCGGCGTCGCAGGGTTCCCAGTCTCGCTCACCGCGCGTCATGGTTCCCGATGCTAGGCCGACGCCCAGCTGTCAGGACAGGTCTTACATCCCGCAGCCTGATGAAGGCGATGGATTTCCGCCCAGTTCTCCACGTTCAACACCTCCCTCGTCTTGGGTATGACAGAACAGCACAGTGCCCATCACCCCAACCGGGTCTCAACTCGATGTCAGTAGCAGGTGGACCAACGCCTTCATAAAGAAGCTATGGAGGCATGCAGGACGCTGCAGCTGTCCCTGCTGGCTGCCTTCCCGCTGCGGGACGTCACCGACGTCGTGGGCGCGTCCCTGGTCGCCAAGGCCCACGGACGCGGGTCAAGGCGACGCCGGTCCGTCCCTCATCCAGGCATTCGCCGCGCCGGTCACCGTCGGCAGATGGAGTCGCCGGTCGTCGTTGATAACCGCTCAAGGCCGGCAGCGGGCGCTGCCTACTACGAGCCGGATGCACCGGGGGTATGCCCTGCGCAGGCGCCGGTGTGCGTACGCATGATTCACAATCACGCCTTCACTGGCCGGACCACATGGCAGGGGGTCAAGCGCTGCGACGTTGAGGGCACATGAGCTGGACGATCTTCCAGACGGCCGGAGCGACCAGCGGAGATCAGGCGGGGACCGTTACTCGTCGAGTTGGACATCCACCGCTCGACGCGACCCCGCATCGACCATGCCATGGCCGAGTCCGCCAACCGTGCATCGGCTGGCCAGCCATATGCGCTGTCCACACCGGCGGGTGGGCGTTAGGCTGATCTCTGCTGTGCTCGGAAAGTGCTCGGTGAGTCGATGGCACCGCTTGGTACCGGTTGACACTGTCCGGTACTGGTTGACACCGGCCCCGTCGACGCGGCTCCTTGTGCTCCATGTGTGCTCCACCGGTCGCCGGGATCGCCGCCGTCAGCCGTTGGTACTCGATGGGATGCCCTGTCACCCGTTGGTATCCGCTGGCAGGTAACCTGGGACCTCGCGCCCTCGTAGCTCAGGGGATAGAGCAACGGTTTCCTAAACCGTGTGTCGCAGGTTCGAATCCTGCCGGGGGCACCCAGGCCATGGCCTTGATCAGCACTTCCAGGGGCGTCGTGTCGGATCTCGTGTGCCCGCTGCGTGCCCGCTGCGTGCCCGCTGCACCCTGACCCGACGGACGTCCGCAGCGCGGACCGTCTGCGCGGACCAGGCGCCGTGTCGAGGAGGGACGCATGACTGCAAGCAAGGACGGACTTGAAGATCCTCCCCTCGATCCCGACGTAACGGAAGGCCCCACTCCTAAACTGCCGTTCTCGCCCAATCTGGACGAGGCTTACAAACTGGTGCCAGGAGTAGGCGAGGCGTGGCGCTGGTACGACATACCTTATAGATTCTTGATACGAGCGGCGCGATCAAGAATCGGTCGCAAACTGCCTCGCAAGATTCGCGAGCAGCTAGGCTTCGCGGCACACTTCTTCTCCCTTTTTAACGACTACCAACGAGCCAAGACTTGGAATCGAAGCGACCCGTCGCACAATCTGTTGGTGCCACCAAGCGAGGCCGTTTGCGTCCCAAGTATATGGGTGGCCGAATGCTTTCCTCCAAGCGAATCACATTATCTGGCGGCAGCGACTGCCAAGAACGACTGGGACCGGCCCAGGCGCCGATACGGGATCCGGGAAGCAAATCGTTCCATGCTCGATCAATCCCGGCGAGGATCGGGTTGGATTTGGTTCGGCTTGGGTACAATCGCGAACGAGACATCCGCAAGCATAGAGCCAGACGCGCAACGAATGCCGCTTCCCCGAGAGTTCGATAAGATCGATCTGGTGGCATTCCAGGCGTCTCGAAGTATGACCATTGTCACCGCTACTTTTCACCTCAGTCGCGAAGGCCAGTTTTCGGTTGACCGAATCTGGCACGCTGAGCACAAACCGCGCTTCAAATGGCGCCGCCGCGCGATGCCCGAGGTCCAGAGTAGGCTTTGGCACGGCCTTGATCAAACGCAGTCTAGTCGGCGTCGGCTGCATGACCTAGCGCGCGAATGGATGGCAAGTAATTGTGCCGGCGCGTTCGCCCATACCCAAACGTCACAACCGCTATTGGATCTGCTTCTCGTAGAGAAATTGGATCCTGCCAACAGAGCGTTGACCAGGGAGCACCACGACGCACTTCGCGCACTGGGGATTATTCACTCTCCATACGAGGTCACTTCATCTCAACTTCCAGGTCTGTTCCTTGAGGCAACACGCGAGGACCTCGTGCCTGCGCTCAAGGGGAAGAACGTGCGTACGCTCTGGGGCCAAAGGGATCAGGTTAGAAGCGGGATGGGTAAGGTTCTGTACGCCTACGGAGGCCAATGGGACGAATTGGCCGCCATTGCCGGATTCTGCGATGACTCAGTTCGTGCATATCTTGCCAGCCTCGCAATCTCGGATTATCTCCAAATGAAGCACGAGCAACAAGCATCCTTGAGAGATAGCGCCCGCAAGGGCCAGGGAAAGTATCGGCGAAAGGATTTGGAGAAACTGAGGTCCACATTTCTCGCAACCAGCCTGGATGCCAGCAGCATCGCCAGGGACCTTACCGAAAACGGCGAAAGCATTCTCGATCGCGAGGCAGCCATTTTCGTTCGGCGGCTTGCCCCCGACTTAGTTGCATTGGAACAGAAGGACGGCCTCCCACCGACTGAGCCGATCAACGTCAACGAAGAATTGAAGAGGCAACAAGTAGCATCCGCCAGGGAAATTGCCGCAGCGGACGCCGACTACCGCAACATTCTCGCCACTGTTTCCGCGCTCGGTTCGTCCATTGATGCTTTCAAGCTTCAGAGATATGCGGTCTACGTAGCGCTAGTTTCTTTGTTCGTGGCTGTGGTAACTCTTGTGGTCACGATGCTGGGTCAGCAAACTACCAACAAACTGTGGGATTTGGTTCAATCATGGTGGGCCTTACTGTAAAGACTGCCGTCACAGCAGTCGTTTGAGACTTAAATACATTCGCCAGCGATGCAAAGCGGTCCACATTGCTATGTACACCGGACTGGCATTATCTCCAAGCAGACCAATTGTCAATTTCCATCGGCTTGGCGGTTGGGCACCCTCTCATCGTCCTTTCGTTGCTGCCGCGCCACGGAAGCATCGCGAGCCACCTCGTCGAGGTGCATCGCCACATGGTCGTCGGCCCCGTCCATCGCGCGGGCATAGTGCCTGGTCGTGACGCTGGCGTTGGCGTGCCCGAGCCGGCGGGCCGCGACCAGGACGCCGTGCGAGTCGGCGACCCAGCTCGCGTGGGTGGCCCGCAGGTCGTGCGGGGTGACGTCGCCGAGGCCGGCGGCGGTGACCGCGACCCGGAACCGCCGGCGGAAGCCGTGGTAGCTCTGCTGTCGATCTTGAGTGTGCCTCTGCCGGCCGCCGAAGAGGAACACGTCGCCACCCTCGGGCAGGTTGCCGAGCAGTTCCCCGACGAGTTCGACGACGAAGGTCGGCAGGGTCAGCGCCCGCCGCTGGTGTGACTTGGGCGTGCCGATCACCGGGCCGCCGACGAGCTGGGTCACCGCCTCCGCGACGACGACCCGCCCGTTCTCGACGTCAAGGTGCCTGCGGCGCAGCGCGAGCGCTTCCCCGATGCGGAGCCCGCCGTAGGCGAGCAGCAGCACGAGCACGCGGTCGACCGGCTCGCAGATTGCCGAAAGCCTGTTGACCTGCTCGACCGTCAGGATCCGCGGGTCCGCTTCGGGCAACCGGGGCAGCCGGACGCCGCGACAAGGCGTCACCGGGATCATGTCGTTGTTGACCGCCGAGGTCATGACCTGGGACAGGAGGCGGTACGCCTGCCGTACCTGGGACGCCGACACCTCCTCGGAGAGCTTGCCGACCCAGTTCGACACCATGATCGGCTTGAGTGCGGAGAGCTTCACCCGGCCGAGGTGTGGCCCGATGAGCCGGTCAAGGACCGAGCGGTAGCTCTCCCGCGTCTTGGGCTTCCAGCGCGACATCGCCGAGCGGTACCAGCGGTCGGCCCACTCGGCGACCGTCGTCTTCCCGGCGGTCGGCGAGATCCACCGCCCTTGAGCGATGTCGCCCTCGACGACACTGAGATACTTCTCGGCGAGCCGTTCGGTCGCGAACGTTGTCGGCGCCGGGTGGTCCTTGCCGTCCGGCCCTTTGTACCGTGCCTGCCACTGTCCGGACGGCAGTTGCCGAACGCGCCCGAATCGACGCCGTTTCTCTGCCATCAGGCCACCATTCCGTTGCCGTGCCAGTGCATGTCGATCGCCTCCACTGTGGACTGTCTGATGTAGTCGGTCAGCACGCTCTGCTGGATGCGGACATGGGTGCCGACCTTCACGTACGCGATCCGGCGTTCCGCTATCAGGCGACGCACGAACCGTTCCTTCGTCCCGAGCTGTTCGGCTACCTGAGCCACGTTCAACAGCCGGTCAACCACTCGGCGACTCCTCCCCGTTGCTGTCGTTTGCGTCTGCGTGTTGCGCCGCCCGGTCTTTGGCGGCGTTGAGCGCGTTGCGCCACTGGATGCGCTGGGCGAGTGCGCGCAGCAGGCGGTGCCGCATCGGCGGCATGTCGGGATCGTTCGGGCGGGCCAACTCCCATGCGACCGGCGCCGGCCCTTCTTCGACCGTCGGGGCCTGGTCGTCGCCGCCGAGCAGCGCGCGGACCCAGGCACGGGCGTCGTACCGGTGGTCGGCCAGCGTCTTACCGGACCAGTCCCGCGAGACGAGGATGCGCCGGCCGCCGATGCCGAGGGTGGAGCGTTGGTGGACGCGGCCTTTGCAGTTGCCCGGCCGTAGCTTGCCGTGGGCCTTCTTCGGCTGGATGCCGTAGAGCAGCCAGTTCGCGCACCGTTCCGAGCACGGTGTGACCCGCAGCTGTCGCCAGAAGCGCTCCAGGTGGTCGCGCTGCCGGTCGGTGGTCACGGCGTGGCAGTCGGCGGCGGACTTGGTGATGTACTTGGTGATGTAGCCGATGGTGCGTTCGGCGTCCTTGTCCCCGGCGTTGACGCCTTCCGCGCGGATCTGGCTGCCGAACCGGATCACGTGCGCCGGCTCGTCCCCGATCGCGTCGAGCGCTTGGTCCCACGTCGGCAGCGGCCGACCGGTCTCGCCGTCGCACCACGCTTCGCCCTCCTGGTCCCACAGCGGCGCCCGGCCGGGTTCGCCGACGGTGGGCCACCAGACCTGGTGGTAGGTGGCGGCAGCGACCTCGCGGAGGACGGTGCGGGGGATGGTGCCGCGGATCGCGAAGTGCGCGTGCGGTGCGAGTCGGCGTTGTGGCTCGACGCAGCCGGCGTACTGGACGTTCCAGCCGACGCAGCGGCGCAGGTTCTGCCAGAACCGGTCCAGCAGGCGCGGGAAGGTGATCGCGTCCCAGGCGGCCCGACGGTAGTCGTAGGTGGTCGGGTCGACGGGTGAGCCGTCGGGTCGTACGGGGCCGTAGGAGTCGAGGGTGACGGTCAGCCACATCGACGGCCGATACTCGCTGCCGTCCGGCGCCGTGTACACCCGCCCGACCGTGCGCGGCTGGACCTTCTGCCGGGGCAGCGCCGGGGCGTCCTGGCGCCGCTTCGTGGACCGCTGTCGCTTCGGCTCGACCGGCTTGTCGTGCGAAGGGGCGACCGTGCCCCGCAGCCCCTCCGCCGCGATCGCCTCCTCAACTTCGCGGGTGGCGTCGTCAACCTCGCCGACCTGGTCCCATTTCGACTCGCGGACGGCCTGGTCCCGGAAGTACTCGAGATGCGCCCGCAGGCTAATCAGCGCCCGATGCTCCTCGGTCGCCGGCCGCGGAGCCGGTGCGGGTTCGTCGGCGCGGTGCCAGCCCTCCCGGATCTGGGTCTTGCGCAGCCGCCGGGCACGCTGCGCGCACGGTGGGCACTTGTCTTCGCGGGTGGCGCCGCAGGGCACGTCGATGATCTCGGTTTGCCCGGTGGTGAGGTCGGTGCGGCGCAGCCCGACCGGCCGGAGGCAGACGCCGTACTCGGACGCCATGTCCTTGACCACATCGGCCGCCAGGGGCAGCAGCCGGCGAGCGGCCCGGGAGCCTGGCCGGGGTTCGCCGGCCAGGCCCGGGAGGGGTTCGGCGGTGATAGTCAACGGTGGCCGCACCCCCGGCAGTGGCCATCGTTGCCGCGGGCCGTCGCGGCGACCGCGGCCAGGGCGACGGCCGAGACGGCAGCGGCGACCAGCAGGTGCGTGAGCACCCAGTGCACGAGCAGGACGCCGACCCCGGCGAGCGTGAGCGCCGTGAGCGTCCACGCCGTGAGCCGTATCCGGCGACCGCGGATCGCACGGCGGGATGGCGGTTCCAGGACCGTGATCGTGATGGCGTAGCGGTCGTCGGGACGGTGGACCGGGGTGCTCCAGCGGACGAGGTGGCCGCGGGCGTGCTCCGAGCGCAGCATCGCGCACAGGTCGGCCGCCGAGCCGATGAGGTGACGTTCGACGGGTTGCAGGTGGGTGGTCATCGCACGACTCCGGAGGGGATGGCGCCGTTGACGGCGCGCGGACGTTCGGTGAAGGGCACGGCCGCCAAGGCGGGCGCAGGCTGCGCGGGCTCAGCAGCCGGCGGCCCGGCAGGTGCGGGCTCGCGGTGCTTCCCGGAGGCGAGCAGCGCCGCAGCGGCCATGATCATGAGTCCGTCGACGGCCGCCGGGCCAGCGATCGCGGTCAGCCGGTCCTCGCCGTAGTACGTGATCAGCCCGGACAGGTGCCGGTACGACACCACCGCAGCGACGAGAGCAACCGGCAGCAGCCCACCGAACCGGGCCAGCTTCCACCAGCCGCCCGCCGGCCACACGGTACGAGCCAGGATCTCGACCGCGATGAACAGCGCCACCGGCCAGAACGTCGCACTGACCACGGCGCCGAACTCCGGGCTCCAGCCCGCCGGGGCACCGGCCGGCGGGACGTAGCAATGGGCGATGTTCGCGGCCAGCGACGCGACGCCACCGACAGCGGTCCCGACGTAGGCCCAGATTCGTCCGTTCATCAGCGGCCCTTCGGAGTGATCGGTACCCGGATCCACTCGGGCGGCGTGCCGGTGGAGGCGACCGCTTCCGAGAGGCAGCGCCACAGTGCCCACGCTTCGGCCGGGGTGAGGTACATCCGGCGGCGGCCGGCACCGACCGCGAGGTACAGGTCTTCGCCCTCGGTGACCCGCACGGTGACCGCCGAGGTGCCGTGCTGGACGTCCGGTGCGCGGAGGCGGTAGAAGCGTCGGCTCATGCCGCCTCACCGTCCAGGAAGTCGGTCAGGCTGTCCGGCAGCAGTGGTCCCGGCCGGTACACCGCCCGCCTGTGAGGCACTGCGGTCGGCTTCCGAACCGGCTCCGGGAACGGCGGTGTGGCGTAGGTCTGGGCCATGGCGCGGATCTCGTCGTCGGTGACGTAGGCGAACCGCACCCGGGCCGGCTCCGGCCGGTCGTCGAGGACGACGTACCCGACTCCGCGCATGGACGGGTCGGCCGGGATCTGGTCGGCGAGTGCGCCCCGGTTGCGGGCGCCGTCGCCGAGGACCAGGTCGACCTGGTTGGGTTCGTTGAGGCGCATCGCGATGCGGGTTGGGAAGAAGTCGCGCAGCTCGACGACCTCCTTGCGCGGGTCCTGCGTCGAGGCCACAACGAGCACCCCGAGCCCGGCGCCCTGCGTCAGCAGCAGCGCGAGCGCGGCCCGCGCCCGGTTGCGCAGCTCGACGTCGAGCAGCAGCGCCACCAGGGCCAGCAATTCGTCGACGACCAGGACGTACAGCGGCTCATCCAGGGTCGGCGTGTGGACGCGGATGTTGCCCTGCATCCGGTCCTGCCGAGCCCGCATGATGCCGACGAGCTCGTCGAGCATCGCGACCATCGGCGCGGCGTCGGTGTACTCGTACCGGCTGAACAGCTCCCGGCCGATCGACAGCTCGACGCCGCCCTTGCCGTCGATGCCCCACAGCCGCACCAGCCCCGACCGGACCCCGCTGGCCAGCGCGCGGATTAGCGACCACTGCACCGAGCCCTTCCCGGCCCGCGTCGCGCCGACGATCAGCAGGTGTGTCGCGAGCAGCCGCAGCCGGAACGTCTCCAGGTCTTCCCGGACCGCGAGGGGCAGCGCTGTCAGGTCTGGCTCATCGGGCACCGGGAACGCGGGCACGATGCGGCGCAGCGGATCGCGGCGGAGGAACACCAGCCACACCAGCCGAGGCCGGTCCTGGAACCGCACCCGATCCACGACTCGCAGCAGCGGCGCCCACCGCCCGGACCGCGCGGGTGGGTTGGTCCGCCGGCCGGAGTAGACGCGGCAGACCCGGGCGTCGAACGAATACGCCAGGTTCGCCGCCGCCCTGTGGTACAGCTCCGGATTCTGTCCCCGCGGCATCCGCAGCAAGATCTCGTCGGCAGCGAAGGTGCACCGGACTCGCAGGAGCTTGGGCACGATCAGCCGGCCGTCGAAGCGTTCGGCGAGCCGGCAGACGGTCATCGCCTCCCGCCAGTGCAGCGCGTAGACGAACAGCCGCCGCCACCACGCCAGCAGCGGCAGGACGATGAACCGTTCGCAGGAGCGGCGCCAGCGCCACCACCACAGCCCGCCGAGCCCGGCCGCGACGACGAGGACCAGGACGAGCCAGATCCAGCCGTGGCGGTGCCATAGCCAGGAAGCGCCGATGGCGAGCGCGAGCGAGCGCCAGTTGCGGCCGATGACCGGCAGCAGCTTCACGAGCGCCCGCATTGCTTTCCAGAGCAGGTACGGGATGACGACCCACATGACCAGCCACCACGGCGTCGGGATCGACAGCCGGCGGAAGTTGACCAGCGGAGCGTTGTTCTTCACTACGACCCTCCCCAGGGATTCATCACGAGTCCGCCGCTCACCGGGCCACCGCCAACGCCGCGAACCGGCCGCGGGCATCGCGGCGGAACGCGAGAAGTTGGACTGGCATGCCGGTGAACCAGCGGGTGAACCGCCCGCGCGCATCCCGCGCCACGGGCATCAGGAGCAGCAGTTGACCGCCACAGACATGGCGACGAGGTCCGGATTTGGGCATGATGAAGCCCGCCTTCCTTGCCTCAGCAGGGGTTTCGGGAGGAGCAGGGGCGGTCTGGGCTTCCTACGGCGTACAGACCGCCCCGCACCAGTTGTTGTTCAGGCCGCCCGCAGCTCCGTCGCCTGGCGGACCGCATCACCGAGCCGGGCCAGGCCCTCCCGGTCGAAAAAGAGGGCGACCGACCCGTCCGGCCGGCCGATCTCCAACCACACCCGGCCGCCGGCCGTGCGGTGTACCTGAAGATCCGTCTCTGCTGCCAGGTGCACGTTGACCGAGATCAGCGCAGCGGTCACTTGCCCGCCTTGGTGGTCGTCGAGCGGAACCCGCTCGCCCGGTAGGAGTACGTGAGCCGCCCGGTCTGCCCGACGTACGGCGTGACCGTCATCCCCTCGAACTCCACCGGCGCGAACGGCGTCCCGCTGTCCGGCACCGGCTGTACCGCCGCGGAGATCTTCACCGCGACCTCGCGCGACCGCCCCGCGAGGTCCGGGTCCATGTCCATGACCCGCACCTGCCACACCCGCAGTCCCGACACCTTGTCCACCGCCGGGGTCCGTGTGCGGGTCGCCTCGTTGTAGTCGTGCGCCTCGGTGATCGAGTCCGGCACCAGCACACAGCCCGCCGGAAACACGTCCTCGAACCGCACCGAGAACCGCGTCCCACCCTTCAGAGCCACACCATCTCCTTGTCCTGTGCCGCCAGCTCAACATGGCGACAACTTAACTTGTTAGGTAGCTCGATTGTAGCTCCGGAACCTGCCTTGTTAAGTGACTAAGGGCGATACGAGAGAGCGAAGATCACAGATAGAGCAACAAGCGGCATCCCGCTAAGTAAGCGGGAAGGAGTCCTCGAACTCATGGCGCGACGGCGGTACCGCCAGATCCAGCGCGAACGCCGGCAGACCGTCCCGCGTGTAAACCGAGAACAGCACGGTCAGCACCCAGTCCGCCCGGTCGATCTCCAGTAGTTGCCGCTCATCAGGCGTCGCCGGCCGCGCCGAGATTCGCTCCGTGGCATGGCCGAATTGGAGACCCTTCCGCGTCGCGAGGTGCTGCAACAGCCCCCCGCTCAACGGTGCCGATGAGCCGATATCGGTGCCCTCGGCTAGGTCGACGGGCACGTACACGGCGCCCAGCTCGACCGGACCCATCCCGTCCACGCTCACCAGCCGCCGCCGAACGACGACCGGGGAGCCCTCGCGGATGTCGAGCGCCGAGGCAGCCCGCGCCGGTGCTGGCATCTCCGCGACGTCGACAACGCGGACCCGGCCCTCGGTTTCGTCGGCGAGGAGGGTCGCCGCATGTGCCGGCATCGACCGCGGCTCGGCCGGCTTCGAGCGGACGAAGCGGCCCTTGCCCTGCTGGGACTCGATCCATCCGTCCTGGCGCAGGATCTCCAGCGCCCGCACGACAGTCGGCCGGGAGGTGACGAACTCATTCATGAGTGCCGTCTCGCTCGGCAGCATCGCGCCCGACGCGTACGTCCCGTCCTCGATCCGGGCCTGCAACGCGTTCACGATCACGACGTACTTAGGCGGCGCGTACTCGATCGGCATCTACCGACCACCGTTCACGAAGACGACAACATAGCTTGTCGAGAGCTTATCTGCGCACGCGGTACCTGTCGATTCGGCCGTACGGCCGAGATCCGCCCCACGCCGCCCTACTCCCGACCCGCGTCACGCCGCCGGATCGACTCCGCGTGCCGCCGCCAGACGATCTCCATCGCCGCCTCGTACCCGAACTGCTGGTAGTCGCCCTCGTCCGGCTCGTTCGACTCGACCTCGTCCACATAGTCCCCGGCGAACTCCACCAGCGCGGCCGAGCGATCCCCTGCGTACCGCCGCCGCTCGAACGGACCGAGCGCCAGCCACTGTTGCGCCACCTCGCGGACCAGCGCCCGCCGATCCTGGGCATCGTCGAGTCGACTGCCCCGCCGCAGCACCTCACGGCCGCCGTTGATCTCGGCGCATCGCCCGAGTAGCGGCAGCAGCGCGAGAGCCACCTCCAGTTGCAGCTCAGCGTCAGCTTCGTGTTCCTGCGTTTCCATGTTCGCGACCTCCAGCGAAACCTGACCCGCACCACGCCGGTGCGGGATGGGACGATAGGTCGCGGTCCCTTGGTGCTACCGACATCAAGGGGCCGCCCATCCTTCACGATTCGTCGGCGATGGTCAGCGGTTCGCCGCTTTCGATGGCGGTACCGCCGCAATCCGTGCAGGCGCGAACCGCGAGAACCGCATCGATCTCACCCGCGCTCAGCCGCTCCCGCCGACTGGTCACCTTCCAGCCGCGCCCCTCGCATGACCTGCACGGAGAAGACTGGTCGCGGTCCATCACCGGCCACCACCGACACATGCCGCCCGAATCATGGAACGAGCATCTATCCAGATCGCGCATTGACCCCGGAAAATTGTTCCGGGGTCAAGACGAGGGGTGGTGCGACGCTTACGTCATGCGTGGGATGACGAACACCTTGACCATCGGCGAGCGCGTGGCGTGGTACCGCCGCCGACGGGGCATGTCACAGGAGGTACTGGCCGGCCTGGTCGGCCGCACGGTCGACTGGCTGAGCAAGGTCGAGAACAACCGAATCGACCTCGACCGGCTCTCGGTCATCAAGTCGCTCGCCGACGCGCTGGACGTCGCCCTCGCCGACCTGGTCGCCGAGCCGTCGCTGATGCAGTGGACCGGCGAAAGCGGCACCCGCACGGTGCCCGCCCTGCGCGCGGCCCTGATGAACTACCGCAACGTCACTCCGTTCGGCGCCTCGGCGAGCACCGTCGAGGCGCCGTCGGTCGCGGCGATCAAGCAGGAGTTGGCGACGTTGTGGGACGCCTACCAGGCGGCCCGGTTCGCGTACGTCACGAGCCGGCTCCCGAGCCTCATCGCCCACGCCGAGGCCGCCGTCAACAGCTACACCGGCCACGACCTCGACGATGCGCGGCGGGTGCTCAGCCTCGCGTACCAACTGGCGACAGTGCAGCTGACGAAGATCGGCGAGGCGGACCTCGCGTGGATCGCAGCCGACCGCGGACTCGGCGCCGCCCGGGCTGCCGGCGACACCGTGCTTACCTGCGCGCTCCTGCGGTCGGTGACGCACGCGCTTCAGGCGACCGGCCGGTTCAAGGAGGCCGTGCAGCTCACCAACGACGCTGCCAACTACCTGGAGCCTCAGTTCGGTGATCCGTCGCCGGAGATGCTGTCGGTGTACGGCACGCTATTCCTCGCCGGGTCGATGGCCGCCGCCCGCGCCAACGACGCGATCACCACCCGTACGTTCCTTCAGGCCGCCGATGAGGCCGCGACCCGGCTCGGCGGGGACGCCAACCACCTGTGGACGGCGTTCGGCCCGACCAACGTCGCCATCCACCGCGTCGCCACCGCGGCCGAGCTCGGCGATGTTCAGGTCGCGATCGACCTCGGCCCGTATGTCGACACCACCGGCATGCCCATGGAACGCCGGGTACGGCATTCGCTGGAGGTCGCCCGCGCGTACAGCGCCTGGAACCGTGTCGACGACGCGCTGAACGTGCTGCTTGAGGCGGAGCGGATGGCGCCGGAGCAGGTGCAGTACCACCGGATGAGTCGGCAGCTGGTCCTGAGCTGGATCCGGCAGCAGCGCAACAAGCCCTCGACGGTGCTGGTCGACCTGGCCCGCCGGCTCGACGTCATGGAGTAAAGCAGCGTCGCTCCCCACCGTTTAGGGTGTGGACGTGACGCATGCCGAGCCGAACACCGCAGCGACCACGATCCCAGATGAACACCGCGCGGACGTCGAGACTCTGTGGGACTACCACAACATGCACCACGAACTCCGCCCTTGTGACGTCGGTATCGGGCTCGGCAGTCACGACCTGGGCGTCGCCATCGTTGCTACGGATCTCTACCACCGCGGCATGTACCCGCTGCTGGTCTTCACCGGCGCCAACGCGCCCACGACGATCGAGCGCTTTCCGCGCGGCGAGGCCGTTCACTACGCCGAACACGCCATCGAGCATGGCGTCCTCGCCGACGCGGTGTTGGTCGAGCCGGCCGCGACGAACACGCAGCAAAACTTCGAGCTGACGCGTCAGCTTCTGGACGCCCGAGGTTTTGCCGTGCGGTCAGCGATCGTCATGTCCCGTCCGTACCAACAACGCCGCGCCTATGCCACAGGCAAGAAACTTTGGCCTGAATTGGACATCATCTGTGCATCAAATGCATTGGACCTAGACGCCTATGCTGTGAGCATCGGCGATATTCACAAGGTTGTTAGTATGCTAGTCGGGGATACACAAAGAATCTGGGTGTACGCAGACAGGGGCTTTGCCGTTGAGCAGGAGATACCCGCAGACGTTAGGCTCGCCTACGATCGCCTAGTTGCTGCGGGATATGTAAGCCGTCTTATATGAGCGGTCGACAGGTGGGGCGTAAATCCCGGCTCACCGCAGCCACACGGCGCCGCCAGCATCGCGGCACGAAGGCGTGGAACCCGTATGCCTAGGGTTCAATAGTAGGTGCCACTGATCCAGATTGTCTTGATTCTCGAATCATTGCGTAATGGGCGCGTACGTTCCCGAAGTTCCGGCCAGCTTCGTCGCACAACTTCGTGGCGATGTCGATAAGAAGTTCCGAGCTATCGAACTCGTTGACTACCTGCTCAACGTAATGGTGAAACCCGTTCCACTCAAATCTTTGCTTTCCGTCATCGTGCTCGAAATTCGCCGACAAGGTGATCGCGCCGCGAGTCGTGCCCTTGCGGCCGTCCTGGATATCGAGCGTGACGCCCGCCGTCGCCAACGCCGCCGCCGTGCGCCCCATATTGTGGAATACCACCAGCAGGAGACGTCCGTGGAGCAAGTCCACAATCTGCTCGACGGGGATCGGATACAGGAAGTATGGCAAATAAAGCGCTGGTCTCCGCTCCGGGGATGATGGAATGGACGTGATGTAGAGGCTGTTACCCCCGCTTTTCATCAAGAATTGAGAATCCTTGACGCCCTCTATCAGCGGTGCGCTGGTCACGTCTGCCGGCGAGACTCCGTTCTGGTTATAGAAAGCGGCATAAACAAACGGTGGCTCGGGCGCGGCACTCGCGAATCCCGTTCTGTATGCAGTCTTAATCATCTCACTAACGAGATCCCAATGTCCACGGTGTCTGTTGATAACCGTTGTGATGATGGATGGGCGTTCGTCACCTCCGCCCGTGTTGAGGACACCTTCTTGGGACTCTTGATGGGCCTTGGCGCGTCCAAGCCGCTGCAACTGCCGCAAAGCACGTGGATTCGGCACGAACCCTATCGGCTGTTCGTTACTTGGGACGACTATCGAGGATATGTTTTCCCGGCCCTCGGCCGCGAGGACGGTGACTTGGTATGTGACAGCAGTCCTCCCGTCGGGCATCGGATTCTCATCGACCAGTCGGGTCTTGACTTCGACCGTCGTCGGAGGACGGTCGAAGCGAACGAATGAAACGTCGCCGACTCGCAGCACATCAGTAATGTCATGCAGAAGGGGGAATCCCCAACCTTGGTCTGCCAAGCCCTGCGCAATCGCGACGGTTCCCCGATTGCCATGCTCGTCGGTCGGGACTGACACCGATTCGTTCTCCGACAGGGAGAATATGATCTTCCGGTCGTTATCGAGTAACACCCAGGCGAGCGCGTCACCCAGTCGGCGCGCATGCCACCGTGCTTGACGGAGGGAATTGAGCTGGTCCAGGGTGGCTTCCCGGCGCCGCATTTTCTGTTTACAGAGGGTAATCGCGGCCTGAATTTCTCTTTGAACCTCGAGTAGGTCTAGTTCAAACTGCCATATCCCGGCAGCTCCGTCGAAATTCATCTCAAGCAGAGCGGTTACAAGTGCTTCAAGTCGGTCGAGATACGGCTTGTCGTTGATATCCATCTTCTGTGTATCGTTCATCTCGACCTCCTTATGGTCGATAATCGGCAGCCGTCCAGAGTGTCAGCACAAGATGTTAGAGCCATATCGCCTCCCGCGGTACCGCATAACGGTTACCTTGTGCCAGGACACTGTCTTGATCAATTGGCGGCTCCAAGCGAATGTTGAAGCCTCTGCACACCTGGCCGTGCTCGACTGTGGTGCGTGGCGACGGGTAGCTGAACCTGCCTACGGTGTACTGGACGGAAGTGCGTCGTTGCTGAATTTGGCTGTACTGGGATCAAGGCGCCTACGGCGCAGCCCACACGCGGCCACCCGGCTCGACGTGCGGCGGCGCCGGTCGCTGCGCGCCGGCGCCGTAACCCCGCACGGCCGGGACGCCACAGGCGGGCCGCGCAGCGTGTCCGTTGATGCCGGCGGATCAGTCCATTCTTGGAGGCTGTCCCTTGAAGGGAACCGGAGGCTCTCCTCGGCGGTCGACGCACCACTGTCGGCCATCAGCATCGGTCCATCGCGCCCGCCACGCCCTGAGTGCGACGTTGCCGTTGACCCTCATCACCAACGGCAAATCCTGCCCCGACAGAACGACATCGCTCGTCACTGCCCACCTCGGCGGCTCGTCGAGGGCGTTGTCTGCTGGCCAAGCCTCCCCATAGACGTCGAGCACCGGCCGATCACTGTGATTCGTGAAGTAGATCGTGAGCTCGTGCAGTTGCCCTTGACCATCTTCCTCGACTGGCCGTACACCAGTCCCGCGAACTCGTACGAGACGTGCCTGTGCCAACGCCTGATCTTTCTGCTCCCTTTGGCGGTCGCGTTGGTCTCGGAGCGCGATCCATAACGCAGCCACTACCGCTACGAGGGTAAATAGAGCGCCGAGTGCTTGCCCGATGGCTGCAATCCAGTCGGCAGCATTCGGTCCCTGATTTGCAAGAACGAAGGCGTTCGGGGTCATGGCGGAAGTCTTCCAATGTCTTTCGGGTCATGTCCACTACCTATGGCGCTGGCTCGCGGACGCACCTGAGGGCCGCCAACGGCTCGCGACGTGGTATGTCGGCGCATTTGGCCCCGGTTCGTTGAGCTGTATGCCGTTGTTCCGCGGACACCGGTCGCTTCGCTCCCTGCCGACTCCGCGTGCAGTCACGCTCTTTGCCTCCGGCGGGGCCTCCAGCCGGGGGTCTCTGGGTTCCGGTGGGGAGCCCCTCCGCACACCCGCCGTCCAGGCAAGCCAACGGGCCGGCGCCGGGGCCGCCAAGCGTGGTCGCGGAGGTCGCCGTCCGTACTCACAGGGGCAGCCCCGGCGCCGGCCCGTTCCCCCGAGGGTGGACGACGGGTATACGGAGGGGCTCGGGAGCTACACCAAGATCAACGGGTAGAAATCCGGTAAAAAATGAGGCTGGCGAGCGCTGCCAAACGATCGCAACCGATGACAACGCTCGCCCAGCTCAAGGGCGTGATCCGTCCCATTCGGGCGATCTTCAGACCCGCTCTCGGTTTAGGGGTTCAAGCCCCGTGGGTGCTTACCCTTGAGCGCTACATGTTGTCTCCTAGCATCGTCGCCGGTGGCCTGACCCGCGTGCCCGCTACGTGCCCGATGGGGTGGTCAGCCGCGGTCAACCACGGTCAATTTGAGGACGGGCACGCGGGACACCGGCGCAGGTCAGGCCAGGTCAGGCGCCGCGTTTCCGCTGATCAGCTACATTTCCTAAACCGTGTGTCGCAGGTTCGAATCCTGCCGGGGGCACCTCCAGGACCAGCCAATCTGGCGGCCGACCAGGAAGTATTCAACACCGCGAGATCCTACGCGCGTGCAACCAGATGCCACCGTTTGTCGCGGTCCCCGGCAAATGCGTGTCATGATCTTGCGCCTGTTTCAGCAGGTTGACGGGGAATTTCCCGCTTCGACCGGTGCCGTGTGACGCGCCGCCGCGCCGCTGTTTGAGGCTGGTAGGCGCAGGCAGTCGCCCCAGGTCAGGTTTGCCACGTCCAAGTGAGGCCGAGCAGTCCGCGGATCGTGGTGCCCAGGTCCTCGGCGCCGTCGTCGGCGAGCTCTGCCGCCGTGCCGTCCGGCATCTCCAATTGGTTGCTGCGGCAGCCCGAGAGCGTGAGTCGAAGTCGAGCGGTGACGATCCCGGTGGGGCCGGTGAAGATCGCCTCCATCGTGCCGCCGGAGTCGGCCGGGCAATGAATGGTTCCCTCCCGGACCGCCGCCATCGGCATGCGGTTGATCAGCGTCACGACCTGGTCGACCTGGTTGTGATCGGTGATCGTCGCCGGGCCGAAGGTGCGTGCCGGTACGGCCTGGTTACCGAGACCGGGGGTCTTCGTGTGCAGGGTGACCGTGACTGTCGTCGTGGTGGTCGGGATCAGGGCGGTCGGCGGGCGGGTCGGTAACCAGGTTGCCTCGGCGTCCACGCGGACGAGCAATGGTTGCCGCGTCGTGTCGACCTGCACGATGAGCTGCCGGCCGACCAGCACTCCGGGCTGATCGGGCCAACCGTACATGCGACTGAACGATCCTGGCCCGGAGCCCGATCCGGCGGCGGTGGCCCCGGCCGGCAGGTAGGCGTCCAGACGCTCACGCAGCGTCTCGGGTGCCGTCCGGACCGTCCACCAGCGGGTCGCCACGCTCGTGTGCGGGCGATCTCCCGCCGGAGCCGTACCCCCGGCCATCTCCTGCGACCCTCGCGGCGGCGTGCTCTGACGCAGGGCCGGGTCTGGTACCACGAACGCGTCGGCTCGCTGGGTGGCATCGGCGTCCGCGGCGGCCCGGTTCGTCGTCGTGCCTGGCGTCTCGGTCGCAGTGGGTGCGACAGTGGCCGGCGTTTCGTGCACCGCAACGGCTATGCCACCGACGAAGACGAGCACAACCACCCCGCACAGCACGCTCGCGCGGCGAGCGCGGCGGGCGCGACGGCGTGTGACGTCGGCTCGGACGCGGTCGAACAGGCTCGGGCCCGCGGGCGGCTCCGGCGCGAGAGCGTCCAATGCGGCGTGCAGGTTTGTGGTGACTTCGGCAGGATTCATCGCGGACCCCCGGAGATCACGGCGGGCGTGAGCGCGACCCGCAGCTTGGCCAGTGCCTTGGCCGACTGGCTCTTGACCGTGCCGACCGAACAACCCATCGCGGCGGCGACCTGCACCTCGGACAGGTCGTTGAAGTACCGCAGTACGACCACCGCACGCTGGCGGCGGCCGAGTGACGACAACGCGCGGGCGACGGTGTCGCGCAGGTCCACTGACGCAAACTCATCCGCGCCATCGGGCGAGTCGGGTAACGCGCCGGTTGCGTACTCTCCGCGCCAACGCCGCCGACGCGCGGTCAAATAGACGTTGACCAGCACCCGGCGCACGTACGCGTCGGGGTCACCGGCCTCGACGACCCGGGTCCACCGCGGCCACACACGCACCAGCGCGGCCTGCACCAGGTCCTCGGCCGCGTGCCAGTCGCCGGTCATCAACCACGCGGCCCGCAGAAGGCCGCGCTGCCGTGCCGCGACATAGTCACGGAACCCGTCCGGCTCAGCCATGGCCCAATCCCCCAACCTCGCGTCTGCCGAATACACCACTCGGCCGGCGGCGACGGTTGCCCACATGAACCTGCCGCAGGGTGTGGCGCCGTGTCAGCAGCGTGTCAGGGGCGTGACAGTGGCCTGCTCGATCGTCGTTCGCATGAGTAGCTCAGCTATCGAGGTTTCCGGGCTTCGGAAAGCGTTCGGGGACAAGGTTGTGCTCGACGGCATCGACTTCGCGGTGCCGGCCGGTACGACTTTCTCCCTGCTCGGGCCCAACGGGGCCGGGAAGACCACCGCCGTCAACGTGCTCACCACCCTCATGAAGGCCGACGGTGGCAGCGTGCGGGTCGACGGGCATGACATCGTCACCGAGGCCAAGGCCGTGCGGCGGGCCATCGGGGTCACCGGGCAGTTCGCGGCCGTGGACGAGCTGTTGACCGGGCAGGAGAACCTGCAGCTCATGGTCGACCTCAGCCCCGTGCGCATCAAGGACGACAAGAAGGTCGTCGCCCGGTTGCTGGAGCGGTTCGAGCTCGTGGAGGCGGCGCAGAAGCTCGCCTCCACCTACTCCGGCGGTATGCGCCGGAAGCTTGACCTGGCCATGACGCTCGTCGGGAGTCCGCGGATCATCTTCCTCGACGAGCCTACGACCGGGCTGGACCCGCGGAGCCGGCGCACGATGTGGACGATCATCCGTGAGCTGGTCAGCGACGGCGTGACCGTCTTCCTCACCACCCAGTATCTCGAGGAAGCCGACCGGCTCGCCGACCGGATCGCGGTGCTCGACCAGGGGCGGCTGGTCGCCCAGGGGACGCCCGACGAGCTCAAGCGCATGATCCCCGGGACCCACGTGCGGCTGCGGTTCGGTACCGCCGCGGAGCTCGAGGCGGCCGCGCTCGTCATCTCCGGGGCCCAGCGCGACGACGAGGCGCTGACCCTGCGGGTGCCCGGCGACGGCGGCACGCAGTCGCTGCGCGCGCTGCTCGACCAGCTCGACGCGCATTCGCTCAGTGCCGAGGAGATTTCCGTGCACACGCCGGACCTCGACGACGTTTTCCTTGCCCTCACCGGCCACGCCACGGAGGTCGCCGCCAAATGAACGCCAACTCGCTCGTGATGCTGCGCCGCAACGTCAAGCACATCACCCGGAATCCGACCTCGGTGTTCAACGCGGTCCTGATGCCGATCGTGATCATGTTCATGTTCGTGTACATGCTCGGTGACGCCTTCAGTGTCGGGGTCGACTACGTCGACTACGCGACGCCGGGGCTGATGCTGCTCGCCGTCTGCTACGGGCTCGGGGCCACCGCGACGTCGGTGAACTCCGACATGACGAAGGGCATCATCAACCGGTTCAAGGTCATGGACGTTTCGCGCAGCGCGGTGCTCACCGCGCACGTCGTCGCCAGCGTGCTGACCAACCTGATCGCCATCGCGGCGCTGGTCGGGGTGGCGTTCCTCATGGGGTTCGACCCGTCGGCGAGCCTCGTCGACTGGCTCGGCGCGGTCGGGCTCATCGTGCTGCTCGCCACCGCTGCCGGGTGGTTCACGGTCGCCCTGGGGCTGTTCGCGAAGTCGCCGGAGACGGCGGGCATGGCCGCGATCCCGCTGGTCCTGCTGCCCTTCTTCAGCAGCGCGATCGTCCCGGCGGACAAGATGGGGCCCGGCATCCGGGAGTTCGCGGAGTACCAGCCGTTCACGCCGATCATCGAGACCCTGCGCGGTCTGCTCAACGGCGCGCCCTCCGCCACCGACGCGATCACCGCCGTCGCCTGGTGTGTCGGGATCGCGCTCGTCGGATACCTGTGGGCGCGCTCCACGTTCAAGAAGCGCGCATAAATCGCGTCGACAGGTGGCGCGCCGCTCGATAGGGTGCCGGAAACCTGTCTGTGGAGGATGCCATGGCTGGCCCCGGGTGCTGACCCGGGTCACCAGTGAGAGCCGGCGACGATCGCGTCGTCCGGTGCGGTGTGCCCGGGAATCGAACGAATCCGAACGCACACCGAACAGGAGCTCCTGCATTGCAGCACCAGTGGTACGAAACCTTCTTCAGTGAACTTCCCAACGAGTTCTGGCGCCGGGCCGCCGGCCCCGAACTGACCGCCGCCGACATCCGGTTCGTCGAGCAGCGGCTCGGGCTGCGGCGCGGCGCACGGATCCTCGACGTGCCGTGTGGCAGCGGGCGGCATGCGCTCGCGTTCGCGACGGCCGGATACGCCGTGACCGGCCTCGACATCTCGGACGAGGCCGTCACGCACGCCCGGCGCGCAGCCGCGCGGGCCGGGCTCACGGTCGACCTCAGGGTCGCGGACATGCGGCAGCTGCCCCAGACGGGCGACTTCGACGCCGCCGTGTGTCTCGGCAACAGTTTCGGATATGTCGGTACCGCCGGACTGCGCGACTTCATCGCCGCGCTCGGCAACGCCGTGCGGCCCGGAGGTGGCCTGGTCGTCGACTTCAACGCGACGGCTGAGGGTGTCCTGGCCGGGCCGATCGGCGGTGAGCGGGTCATGCGGACCGGCGACATCGAGGTCGAGGCGGTGACGTCGTACGACGTCACCGCGAGCCGGCTGCTCACCACGTACACCTTCCGCCGCGGGGACGAGCGCCACACCGCGACGGCCGTGCACCACGTGTACACGGTCGGCCACCTGGCCGAGCTCCTCGCGGAGGGCGGATTCACCGTGCGGGAACGGTGCGCCGGCCCGGACGGTGCGCCGTTCACGGTCGGCTCCGGCCGGCTGATGCTGGTCGCCGAGCGCGACTGACCCGGAAACCTGGGCGGGGCTGACCAGAAAAATGGACCAGGAAACCCTGGTCAGCCCCGCCCGCGTAGGCTCGGCAGCGTGATTCGGGTGGTCATCGCCGACGACCAGGCGATGGTGCGGGACGGGCTGCGGCGGATTCTCGGTGCGGCCGGGGACATCGAGGTCGTCGGGGAGGCCGGCGACGGGGTCGCGGCGATCGAGCTCATTCGCGCAACGCAGCCGGACGTCGCGCTCATCGACGTGCGCATGCCGCGCATGGACGGGCTTGCCGTCACCCGCGAGCTGGCCGGGTCGCCCACGCGGGTCGTCGTGGTCACCACGTTCGACCTCGACGAGTACGTGTACCCCGCACTGCGGCACGGGGCGTCCGGGTTCCTGCTCAAGCGGTCCGGGCCGGCCCTGCTCGTCGCCGCCGTGCGGGCGGCCGTCGCCGGGGACAGCCTGATCAGCCCCGAGGTCACCGTCCGGCTGCTCAAGCACGTCACCGGGCCGCGGCCCGCGCCGCGAGCCCTGGTGGAGCCGCTGACCGAGCGGGAGCGCGAAGTGGCCGGGCACGTCGGCGCCGGGCGGACCAACGCGGAGATCGGCGACCGGCTGTTCATCTCGGCCGGCACGGTGAAGACGCATGTCGCGGCCATCCAGCGCAAGCTCGGCGTGCGCAACCGGGTCGGGATCGCCGTCTGGGCGTGGGACAGCGGGAACGTCGCGCCATGAGGTGGCGTTGGCTGAGCGTCGCGCTCACCGTGCTTGTCGGTTTGTGCGCGGTGCCGCTCACCGGGGCCGCCGGGATCCTGCCGGCCGTGGCCGGCGTCGGCGCGGTCGTCGCGCTGATCATGCCGCGGCTGGCGCTGCCCGCGGCGCTCGTGTCGCTCGCCGTCGACGTCGCCTATCACGGGCCACCCCAGCCGCCCGGGCTGTGGATGCCCGTCGAGTTTTGTGCTTTAGCAGTACTGCATGTGCTCGTCACCCGCCGCGGAACGGTCCTGCAATCGACCGTCGTCGGTCTCGCCCTCACTGTCCTGCCGCTGCGCATGACGCTGCACCTGCCCGACAACCGGCTCGACGGGTCCGTGCTGCTGGTCGCGACCGCGTTCGCCGTCGCCGTCGGGACCGCCGGTGTCGGGCTGTACCTGCGCTACGGCGACGACAAGCGGCGGAGAGCAGCCGAGGAGGCGCAGCAGGAGCAGCGCCTCGGGCTGGCCCGCGACCTGCACGACCTGGTCGCGCACGAGGTGACCGCGATCGTCGTCCAGGCGCAGGCCGCGCAGCTCGACGGCGACCCGGGCGCCTACGAGCGGATCGAGGAGGCCGGGCAGAGGGCCCTCGACGCGATGGACCGGCTGGTGCGGACAATGCGCGGCTATGGGCTGGCGGACCTCCCCGGCGTCGTCGCCCGGTTCGACGCGAGCGGCCCGACCCGCGCGACCCTCGTCATGGACGCCGAGCCGGACATCGACAGCACCGCCGGTACCGCCGCATACCACGTGGTCGTGGAGGCATTGACCAACGTGCGCCGGCACGCGCCGGACGCCGCGACCGTCACCGTCACGCTCGACCGCGACGGGCGGCTCACGATCGTGGACAGCGGCAGCCGGCAGCAGGGGACCTCGCGACTGGGCGGCAGCGGCCTGGCCGGGCTGCGCGAGCGGGTGCCCGGGCTCACCGCCGGGCCGTACCGGGGCGGGTGGCGCGTCACGTGCGATCTCTCCCGTTCGGCAGATGTGCGGGAGCGGCCGCGTCCCGACGCTTGACGCATGCTCGAACTGCTCGACATCACGAAGGTCTACAAGGGCTCGAAGCGCGCCGTCGACGGCCTCACCCTGCGGCTCGGGCCGGGGCTGCACGGCCTGCTCGGGCCGAACGGCGCCGGCAAGTCGTCGCTGCTGCGCATCGCCGCCACGGTCACCCGGCCGACCAGCGGCCAGGTCCGGTTCGAGGGCACCGACGCGGTCGCCCGCCCAGCGCGGCTGCGGCGCGCGCTCGGGTACCTGCCGCAGGACTTCGGCGTCTACCCGAACCTCAGCGCGCGCGAGTTCCTCGGATATCTGGCCGCGGTGAAGGGACTGTCCGCGCGCTCTGCACGAACGCGCATCGACGAACTGCTCGAACTGGTCAACCTCACGCACGCGGCGAAGCGGCCGCTCGGCGGGTACTCCGGCGGCATGCTGCGCCGGGTCGGCATCGCGCAGACGCTGCTCGCCGACCCGCGCGTGGTCATCGTCGACGAGCCGACCGCCGGCCTCGACCCCGAGGAGCGGGTCCGCTTCCGCAACCTGCTGAGCGACCTGGCCGCCGACCGGGTGGTGCTGCTCTCCACGCACATCGTGGCCGACGTCGAGTCGGTGGCGGGGCGGATCGCGGTGGTCAAGGACGGGCGCCTGCGGTTCGCCGGCACGCCCGACGAACTGCTGCGGACGGTGGACGGCCACGTCTGGGAGGCGGTGGTACCGCCGGAGACCGAGCTCCGGTTCCGCACCACCCGCCGGGTCCGGGTGCCGGGCGGCATCCGGGTGCGGATGCTCGCCACGGCGCCGCCGCTGCCCGGTGCCGTCGCGGTCGCGCCCGACCTGGAGGACGCCTACCTCGCGGCGGTGCACCGATGAGGGCGGCGTGGGGGCTGGCGGTCGCGGACTTTCGCGAGCGGACGCGGCGGCCGGGGTACCTCCTGATGCTCCTGTCGGCGATCGGGCTGGGCTGGCTCGCGGTGCCGGCCGCCGACGCGCACTGGGTGGTGCTCGACGCCGGTGGCCGCCGCGGCGTCTACACCGGCGCCTACGTCGGGCTGGTGACCGCACTGACCAGCGCGCTGTGGCTGACGTTCGTGGGCTTCTATCTCGTGCGTGACACTGTGGCGCGCGACGAGCGGACCGGGGTCGGCCATCTGCTCGCGTCGACGCCGCTGCGCACGGCCGTCTATCTCGGCGGGAAGTTCCTCGGCAACGTGCTGCTCCTGGGATCGATGGCCGCCGCGCTCGCCGCGACCACCCTGGCGCTGCAGCAGCTGCGCGGCGAGTCGCGCGCGCTCGACCTGCCCGGGCTGCTCGCACCGTACCTGTTCATCGCGCTGCCCATGCTCGCGGTGACGGCGGCGGCGGCCGTGCTGTTCGAGACGACCCCGATGCTGCGTGGCGGGCTGGGCAACATCCTGTGGTTCTTCGTGTGGATGGTGGGCGCGGTGGGCGGGCAGTCGCCGTCGGCCCCGCTGGGCGGCATCGGGCTGCCGCACCTGCCGTCGATGTCGGGCGGCGAGTTCAGCCTGGGGCTGACCTATGTGGACACTCCCCTGCGGACGTTCGAGTGGCCCGGCCTCGCCCTGCCGCCCTCGTACGTCGGAGGGCGCGCGATCGTGTCCGTTATGGCCGTCGCGGTGGCGCTGTTGCCGGCGTTGTGGTTCCACCGCTTCGACCGGCCGGTGGCGTCGCGGGCGGGCGACGTGCCGGTGCCGCCCTCCGTCTACCGGGGACTGCCGCGGACCGCGCCGGCGTACGGGCCCGGCCTCCCGCAGCTGTTCGCCGGCGAGCTGCGCATCCTGGTGCAGGGCACGCCCTGGTGGTGGTGGCTGGGCGCGGCGCTGCTGTTCTGGCTGCCGCTGGCCGTCCCGCCCGGGGTCGCGCTGGCCCTGATCTGGGTCTGGCCGGTGCTGCTGTGGTCGAGGCTGGGCACCCGGACGACGACCTTCCTGGCCGCGTACCCGTCCCCGCACGTCCGGTTGCTCGCCTCGTGGGCGGCCGGTGTCGCGGTGACGGCGGCGCTCGGCGCGCTCGCGTCGTGGCAGCTGCCGCTGCCGTTCGCGGCGGCGTCGCTGTTCGTCCCGGCGCTCGCATTGCTGCTCGGCACGCTTACCGGCACGCCCCGGACGTTCCAGGCGCTGTACACGGTCTGGTGGTACCTCATCATCAACGACGTCGTGTCGCTCAACTTCATGACGGGCGGCCTGCCGCCGTCGCTGGTCGGGTCAGCCGCGCTCGGCTGCCTGGTCACGGTCCTTTCCGTGACCGCCGTCCGGCACGCCCGCCGCTAGGGAGCTCACGACGAACCGGCTCGTGGCGACGTCGGCGCCGGTGAGGTCGCGATACATCCGCATGGCCTGCAACCGGCGGCCGGCCCGCGCGAGCTCGCGGACCTTGTCCATCTCCGGTGGCAGCGACTCCCAAGGCCGGGGCTCGCGGCGCGGCCAACCTTCGGGCACCCGGCCGATCAGCCACGACACCGCCAGGCCCGCCACGAAGACGGTGATCGCGAACCCCAGGTCGCCAGTGGGTTCGTTTCCGAACAGCTTCTCGCCGAGCAGGTAGTCACCGACCACGTAGTCGCCGAGCGCGGTCACCCCGAAAAGGGCGGCGAGAGCGCGAAGTCGCTGCCGGTGCACGAGGCGATTATCACCCCGCGGGTGCGGCGGCGGGAGCCCGTGGAGCCGGGGAGGGTGGAGGGCGTGGACGACAGGACGTTCGCCGCGCGGGTCGCGGAGCAGGCAGGGCTGGCCAAGGAGGAGGCCCTGGACCTCACCCGGGCCACGCTGGAGCAGCTGGGCGGCCAGCTCAGCGGCGGCGAGAGCCGCGAGCTGGCCCTCGACCTGCCCATCGAGCTGGCCGAGCACGTGGCCCAGCACGACGGGCAGGCCCACCCCGAGCCGCTGCGGAACTTCACCCGGCACCTGCGCGAGCGCACCGGGCTCAACCAGGACGAGGTGACCCGCGGGCTGCGGGTCATCCTCGCGACACTCAGCGAGCTGCCGGACAGCGCGCGGGTGCAGCACGCGCTGAGCCAGCTGCCCGCCGAGTACCGGGAACTGGCCCGGACCTAGGCCAGCAGCGCCTGGTTGGCCGAGAACAGGTTGGTCGGGTCGTAGGAGCGCTTGATCCGCAGGAGGCGGTCGCGGTCGGCCTGCGACCAGTTGGCCAGCAGGGCCTCGTGGACCGCGCTGCCGGAGAAGTTCACCAGCCCGCCCGGCACGGTGTCCGCGGCCGCCGCGGCCACGATGCCGGCGCTCACCGCGTCGACGACCGGGGCCAGCTCGGGGACGCCGAGGCCGATCACGAACAGCGAGTACGCGGCGCCGCGGCCGCTCACCGCGTTGGGGACCGTGGCCGGGCGGGACAGGGCGCCGCCCATCAGTCGCAGCTCGACCATGACCACCGGGATGTCGGCGACCTGCGGGCCGGCGACCTCCAGCAGGCGGTCGATCGTGGAAGCGGACAGGTCACCGAGCAGGGCGCCCCGCTCGCGGCTCGGCATCGGGTCGACCGGGTCCTGGTGGACGGCGTCGATGGCCTGGTACGGCAGCTCACCGACGGCGTCGATCACGGCCGGGGCCGCCGCCCGCATCGGGGCCAGCAGCTCGGCGCCCTCCGAGGCGGGGCCGAGGTGGGCGAAGCGCAGGTGCACCACGAACGCGCCGCGCAGCGGCTCGGGCAGCTGCGGCAGCGGAGGCAGGCGCAGCACGGCGATCGACGTGCTCGTGCGCTCGGGCAGGGTGGGGGCCCACTCGCGGAACCTGTGCAGAACCTCGGCGGCGTGGGTGGCCGGGAAGTAGATCCCGCCGGCGTACAGCGTCGCCACCTCCACCAGGCCGAACTCGATCGCGGTGACGATGCCGAAGTTCCCCTTGCCGCCGCGCACGGCCCAGAACAGGTCGGCCTCGCGGTCGGCGTCGATCGTGCGCACCGCGCCGTCGGCGGTGACGATCTCGACCGAGCGGACGTGGTCGGCGGCGAAGCCGAACGCGCGGCCGAGCGGGCCCATCCCGCCGCCGAGCGTGTAGCCGACCACGCCGACGTTCGACGACGAGCCATTGAGCGGGGCCAGGCCGTGCGGCGCGGCCGCCTCGATCACCTGCGACCAGCGCACGCCGGCGCCGGCGCGGACGGTGCGGGTGGCCGGGTCGACGCTGAGCTGCTGCATGCGGGTGGTGGAGACGAGGACGCAGCTCTCGGCCGGGCGTACCGCGCCGTGGCCGGTCGCCTGGACCGCGACCGCGAGCCCGTGCTGACCGGCCCAGCGCACCGCGGCGGCCACGTCGGCGGCGCTGGTCGCGCCCACGACGACGAGCGGCGTGTGCTGGTGGGCGACGTTCCAGGCGAACGTCTCGGCGGCGTACGCCTCGTCGCCCGGCACGAACACCGGGCCGGCGACGGCGGTGATCAGGTCATCTATCGAAATGTCGGAAATCGTCATCTGAACAACTGCCCTAGAACGGTGGCTCCCGGGGCGGGGGCCGTGCAGGAGTCACTCTGCGGCGCGCCACTTGTGAGCAACTAGGTCGTGACTTAAGCCGCCAGCCGCGCGACTTGAGCCTCACTCGCGGTGATCAAGTGAGCGATCCCTGCTCGTTTGTGCTCGGCGAGGGCCGCTTCCGCGTGCTCGACGGCCATCGGGGAGCCGAGCCGGGCCGCCAGCTCGGCGAGCACGAAGTGCAGCGTGCCCCAGGTCGCGCAGGCGCTGCCGACCGTGGACCACTGGTCGGCGAGGGGCAGGATCTCGTCGTACAACTTCTGCGGGTCCGGGGTCCCCAGCCGCGCCGCCACCAGGCCCCACTGGAACGCGATGAGGCCCCAGCACCAGAGGTCTTCACGGGCGGTGCCCCAGCGGCCGATCAGTTCGCGGGCCAGGTGCTCGTCGCCGGACTCGCAGGCCGCCAGCACCGCGATCGGGCGCAGGAGCTCCAGGGCCGGCTCGTCGGCCCGGCGTACCAGCTCGTCGCGCAGGTCCCCCGGCCGGCCCTGGAAACGCCGGTTGGTGTGGAGCATGGCGAGGCGAATCCAGTGCGTGCCCCAGAGGCTGGTGTGCTCCTGCAGCGCGAACGCCTCGCCGACCAGCCGCTCCGCGGTGGCCCAGTCGCCGGCGTTGAGGGCGCGCCCGGCCCGCGCGTACTTGACCTGCGCGCCCAGCACCGGGGTGCGGATCTCCTCGGCCAGCCGGACGCACCGGGCGAGATCGGCGTCGAACCCGGCGAGGTCACCGGCGATCGTGTGCGACATCATGCGGTGCAGCCGGGCGGTCACCTCGACGGTCGGCGCGAGCGGGTCCATGGCGAGCAGCTCGTCGACGACCGCGCGGCGCCGCGCCTCCCGCTGCGGCACCCAGGCGGCGACCCAGTAGTTGTTCAGCGTGCGGATCAACAGGTCGGGGTCGCCGCTTCCGCGGGCCAGGGCGACGGCCCGCGTCGCGTGCTCCTCGCCTTCGGGGCGGTCGGGGCTGTAGTACAGCTCGACCGCGAGGGTGCCGAGCAGCACCGCCCGCCGCCGGTCGTCGGCCGGGTCGAGCCGGCCGAGCTGGGCCCGCAGGATGCCGATCATGCGCTCGTCGACGGAGAGGTACGGGCGCCACGTCCACAGGGTCACGCCGCCGAACAGGGTGGCGGCGTCCATGGCCAGCTCGTCGTCGCCGAGCTGGGTGGCCACGGTGAGCGCCTCGTCGAGGACGGCCCGCGTGCCGACCAGGTCACCGGCCGCGCGGCGGGCGACGCCGAGCTGGACGAGCAGCCGGCCGCGGTCCTCGCTCGCGCCGGGCCGGGTCGCGCCGAGCGCCGTCTCCAGGTAGCGGGCGGCCTCGTCGTAGGCGAGCTGGGCCATCGCGAGCTCCGCGGCGCGGCGGGCGTGCCGCACGGCCCGGTCGGCGACGCCGAGCGGCGCGGCCATCGTGAAGTGGTGCACGAGCAGATGCAGCAGGGCCGGGTCCTCGACGCGCTCCAGGGCCTCGCCGACCTGTTTGTGCAGCCGGGCCCGCTGGAGCCGGCTGAGCCCGCCGTACACCGTGTCGCGCACGATCGCGTGCGAGAAGCGGTAGTCCCACGTCCCCGGCACCTCGGTGAGCAGCCCGGCGGCCACCGCCGGCTCCAGCGCCTCCAGCACCGCCTCGTTGGGCCGGCCGGTGCTCGCCTCCAGCACGAGCAGGCTCACGTCGCGGCCGATGACGGCGGCGGCGTGCAGCAGCACCTGGGTCGCGTCGGGCAGCCGCGACACCCGGCGGGAGATGACGTCCCGGACGCTCTCGGGCACGCCGGTGTCCACGACGGCCTGGGCCGAGCCCCAGCCGCCGGGGTGCTCGCTGGCCAGCAGGCGCAGAAGCTCCTTGAGGTAGAAGGGGTTGCCGCCGGTGCGTTCGAGCAGGGCCGCGACCACGCCGTCGCCTGGCCGGCCACCCAGGTAGTCGGCGATGTCCACGGCGGTGAACGATCCGAGCCGCAAACGCTCGGCACCGCGCTCGTTCGCGAGCAGCGCGAGCGCCTCGCGCAGCGCCGGGTCGGCGTCGCCGGCCTCCGGACGCAGGGTGGCCAGCAGCAGGATCGGCAGCCGGTGCAGGGTCGGCGCGAGGTGCGCGAGCAGTTGCAACGACGAGGCGTCGGCGACGTGCAGGTCGTCGACCACGACGAGCAGCGGCCGCTCGCGGGCGGCCTCGCGCAGCGTCTCGGCCACGGCCTCGTGCAGGTGGAACAGGCCGGCGTCGGGGTCCTCCCGCCGCCATTCGCTCTCGCCGCGCCCGGCGAGCACGTCGCGCAGGTGCCGTCGTTCGGCAGTGTCCGGCAGTGCGCGCAGCACCTGCGCCCACGGCCAGAACGCCGGCGTGGCCCCGGCCTCGACGCACCGGCTCCAGGCGGTGCCGAGCCCGTGCCGCTCGGCGGTCGCGGCGGCCCACTCGGCGAGCAGGCTCTTCCCGACGCCGGCCTCACCGACGACGAGCAGGACACCACCGCGCCCGCTGCCGACCTGGCTGATGCGCTCGGCGATCCGCTGCTCCTCGGCCGCCCGGCCCACGAGTGTGACGACCTCGGTGGCACCGGCGACCGGAGCGCGTCCGAGATCCAGTTCCTGGCGGAGGATCGCCGCCTCCAGGGCCTGCAGGTCCGGGCCCGGGGGCAGGCCGAGCTCGCTGTCCAGGAGCTCACGGGCGCGGCGGTAGGCGGCCAGGGCGTCCGCCTGGCGGCCGTCGCGGTACAGGGCGATCATGAGCTGGCCCCAGGCCCGTTCCCGGAAGGGATGGCGCTCCAGCAGACCCTGCGCGGCGGCCGCCGCGTCGGAAAGGCGACCGGTCGCGAGCTGGACCTCGATCAGGTCCTCGACCGCACTGTCGCGCAGCTCGGTCAGCTGGGCGGCGACCGCGACGGTGAACTCCTCGTCGGCGAAGTCGGCGAACGGCTCGCCGCGCCACTCCCCCAGCGTCGCGGTCAGCGAGCGTTCCGCGAGGTCGTAGTCACCGTCACGGAGACTGCCGCGGGCCGCCTCGACCGCAGCGGCGAAGCGCAGGGCGTCGACCTGGGACGGCGCCACCGCCAGCGCGTAGCCGGGGTCGCGGGTCACCAGCACGGCGGGCGGGGTGCGCGGCGGGCGGTCGGGTTCGAGCACCCGGCGCAGCTGGGAGACGTACGCCTGGAGCGTGCCCGTCGCGCTCGACGGCGCCTCGCCGGCCCACAGGCCGTGGACGATCCGGTCCACCGACACGACCCGGCCGGGGTCCACCAGCAGCAGCGCCAGGACGGCGCGCTGCTTGCGGGCGCCGAGGTCGAGCGGCTCGCCGGCCGGCGTCCGTACCTCAAGCGGTCCGAGGATCCGGAAGTCGAGCCGCGTCACGGCCGTCACCATAACGGCGGTTCAGCGCGATCTCTGTCGGGTATTGCGCGGGAAGCGCCGGGGACGCCGACATGACGGCGTCCCCCGCCCGGGGGGGTTTGGGGGTGTCGTCGGCGCGGTCGAAAGCCACCTTACACCCCGCGCCCGCGGCGGTGTTGGTGGCCGTGTCCCC
>NZ_JBEXCY010000101.1:0-40521 GCF_040605515.1 Dactylosporangium sp. NPDC005572
GAGGTCGTCCGTGGCAACACCCGCAACGATTGGTGGACCTACCTGCCCGACCTCGACGGGTACATGCCGAACATCTTCTTCGAGTACCCGGACAACAGGCTGCCGGACGTGCCCATCTGCACCTGAGCGACAGCAGCGCATCGCTCAGAACCTACCGAAGCCGAGCGCTTGGTGTCAGCAACCAGCCGAGCCAGGCGGCCCAAACTCGCTGTGTCCGCTGGTGCCAGTCACGCCCGCCCGGGCATCGCCAGCGACCACTGCGGTGCCGGGCGCACAGCACGCTCGACCATGGCACCGACGGCGGGTCGGCGTCCACCGCCGCCGGGCCCTTGCCCGCCGGAACGCCCGCCGGCCCCGTCGACGTGCCGACGCTCACCGGCGTTGCGGCACAGCGCGGCCTGCGCACCGTGATCTGCGGCCGACCCGGCTACGCCGGTTCGCCCCCCGGCCGCAGCGTCGCCGACGTGGCCGGCGACGTGACCGCGGTCCTCGACCACCTCGGCGCCGACCGTTTCGTCACGCTCGGCTGGTCCGGCGGCGGCCCGCACGCCCTCGCCTGCGCGGCCCTGCTCCCCGACAGGTGCGCCGCCGCCGCGACCCTCGCCGACGTGGCACCCTTCGACGCCGACGGCCTGGACTGGCCGGCCGGGATGGGCCCGGAGAACGTCGAGGAGTTCGGCGCGGCCGTCGCCGGCCCCGAGGCGCTCGAGGCCTACCTGTCCGGCGCGGCGGCCGAGCTGGCCGCGGTGACCGCCGAGCAGGTGGCGGAGGCGCTGGGCGGCCTGGCCTCGCCGGTGGACGCCGCCGCCCTCACCGGGTCGTTCGCCGAGTCCCTCGCGGCGGGCTTCCGGGCGGCCCTTTCCAGCGGTACCACGGGCTGGCGCGACGACGACCTCGCGTTCGTGCGCCCATAGGGCTTCGACCTGTCCGCGATCACCGTGCCGGTCTCCGTGTGGCAGGGCGGCGAGGACCGCATGGTCCCACCGGCGCACGGCGCCTGGCGCCTGGCTCGCCGCACACGTGCCCGGCGCCCGCGCCCACCTCGACCCTGCCGAGGGCCACATCTCGCTGGTCAGCGCCGCCGGCCGCATCCTCGACGACCTGCTCACCACCGCCGCCGGGCCCGCCTGACCGACGCCGGGCCCGCGGCCGCTACGAGGCTTGTCGCCGCCGGGCCCGGTGAAACGGTAGATCTCGAGGCCGGGGGGTGCAGCGGTGACGGCGGAGTGGGTTCCGGCATGCGGGTCCTGGCGTACCGGCCCGACCATAGTTGTCCCGTGAGCGGTGTGGCCATGTGGAGCGCCGGTCGCGTTGCGGCTTAGGGCGGCCGGTAATAGGGCGTGAACTGGTCAGTAGATCGGTTCGGGGAGCAAGCGGGCACGGACATCAACGATCATGTGAGTTCTCTACGTTCCGTGATCGACAAGGTTGCCCGTGCCCGCGATCCCATCATCGCTGTTGGAACCCGTCTGGGTCGAGTTCACCGCGCAACTGCCGCAGCGCGGCGAGTTCGACCGAGGTGTTCGAAGACCATCCGCTCGGCTGTCACCGGCGCCGGATTCCCGACCGGGTGGTCTTCGAACACCTCGTTGCCGCGCTGGTGCACGGGTCGGGCTACGAACCCGTGGCCACCGCCGCCTGCTCGGATTCCACGATCCGCCGCCGGCTCAAGGACTGGGCCGCCGCCGGTGTCACCGAAGCCGTCCACGCTGTGGTCCTCGCGGCCTACGACCGCACCCTCGGGCGGCAACTGGCGGACGTCTCAGTGGACGGCTCTATCACGAAAGCCCCATGCGGAGGCGACAAGGCCGGACCGTCCCCAGCGGACAGACGCAAAGATGGCCTGAAACGGTCCACCGCCACCGACGGCGCCGGTGTTGCCCTCGGCATCGTCTCCGCGGGCGCCAACCGCCACGACTCACCACTGCTGTGCCCAACTCTGACCGCGGCCACCATCCAGGTCGGTGCGTCCTGGCCCGAGGACGTGACCGTGCACCTCGACTCAGGCTACGACTCAGGTGTGACCCGCGCCCTGCTCGACGGGCTCGGCCTGCACGGTGAGATCGCCCGCAAGGGCATCCTCACACCAATCCAGGCCAGCGAACGCTGGGTGTGCGAACGCACCACGCCTGGATGAACAGCTACGGCAAGCTCCGCCGCTGCACCGACCGCGACGGCAAGATCGTGGACTTCTTCCCCTACCTCACCGCCGCGTTCGTCACCGTCCGTGCACTGATCCGCGGAGCCCGAACCCGCTACCGCTGGGACACCCGGCCCACCACCCGCCGCCTCAAATGTCCCCTATTGCCGGTCGCTCTTAGTTCCAGGGGCAGACCTTGCTTCCACCTTGGCCGTCAGCGGGTTGCCCAGTGATCTTGCAGATCGTTACGCCGGCGCCAGGCGTGTACGACTGCAACTGCTGGGTGTACCCCCAGCGGACCTCCGCGCCCTGGGGGACAACGACGGACTGCCCGTATTCAGCAGATCCAGAGTCGAAGCCAGCCGCCTCGTACGTCATGGCGTAGCGACCCGGGTCGGGATGTGAAACGTTGACGTAGACGCAGTCGCCCGGGATGGAGATACTGAACACTGCGACGGGCCCGGCCGACGCTCCGATGTTGTAGCTTGGGTTGCAGTTGGTGTAGCTGGCACCGGGAACGTTTTCATCGTTCCACAGAAAGACGCCCGAATAGCCCGCTCCTGGGTAGCTGGACATGTACATTTCCTGGATCTCGGATGTCCACGTGTCAAGCGGGTCGATATAGCCGCGCCGCTTGGTCGCATAGTAGTTGTAGCTGCTGTTGCCGTCGTACTTAATCACCCATCGCTCCCAGGTGGCGTTCATGAGAGCCTTGCCGGCGACCTCGATCCGGTAATTCCCCGCGGCGGTCCTCAGGGGGTACGGCTGTGTGGCTACAGCAGCGCTTCCCTCCGCGAGCAGTGCCTGCTCGTTGGCGGGGACGTACGGGGAGTCCTCAACGTACGCCTCGTAGCCATCCTCGTAGACCTTGAGGCTGATCTTCTTGATCTCAACATCGCGGGGAGCGTACATCCGGAGGTCCGGGCCGAGTTCGAGCAGGTCAACATCTGCGGGCGCGTAGGTTTTCCCTGTTGCGGCTGCGGTGTCACGAACAAACTTGCTGCGCTTTTCCTGACGATCGTCTGCGTCGGCCTGGGACAGGCTACGGGTATGGGCCTTGAGGTCCTTCTCGCGCGAATCCTTGATTTTGGCCTTGATGCGGTTGCTGTCGAAGGTGAGCTCCCCGAGGAGAGCGCCCTTGTCTTTTTTGCTCGCCGGCTTGGGTGCCGCCGCAGCGGGCGTGGCAGCACCCGCTCCCACGGTAGCCAAGGCCAACACCAGGGTCACTAGCCATGCTCGGGTTTTGCGCACGTGAAATCCTTTCGTGAGGGGTATTCGCCGCGGAGTAGTGCCAACCCGGTCGAGCGTTATGCCGCCTAGTACGACAGCCCGGATTCGTTACGTTGACACTTGTTAATGGATAACGTGTCCTCGGCGTCGGTAGTGACTGGTCTTGGCGCGGGCATGGCGCACCTCCGTCGATGGGCTCGTACGCCGAGCACGTTTGTCCCGGCCGGTGTCACCTTGACAGCGGACCGTGGTCGGAACGTGGACGAAACATGGACGTGTTCCTATCCAATTTCCGACCGAAGAGGAGCGACCACAGGAGTTACCTCGCAGGATGGCGTCCAATGGTCGGCTGTCCGGGGGGAGGCACCGTGGAGTTCCGGGTCCTGGGCCCATTGGAGATCTACGATCAGGACCAGATGTTGGCGCTCGGCCAGCCACGTACGCGTGCTGTATGCGCGCTCCTGCTGGTCCGGCCCGGCAGTCTGGTCAATGTGGAGCAGTTCATTGACGAGTTGTGGCCCGACCGGCCTCCAGTGGATGCTCGGGCGTTGGTGCGCGGCTATCTCTCCCGGCTGCGCCGGGCGCTGCGACAGGGCCCGTCCGGGTCGATCGGGGCCGATCGCCTGGTCACCCACAAGCCCGGCTACCGGATTCGCGTCAATGACGGCGAGCTGGATCTGCACCGGTTTGAGCGCTTGGTCGCCGACGCCCGCAAGGCCAGACAGGCCGGTCAGCCGCAGCGCTGCATCGAACTGTTCGGCCAGGCCCACCAGCAGTGGCGCGGGGACCCGTTCGCCGACGCACCACGTACTGCCAGCATCGCTGCCGCGGCCGCCCGACTAACGGAACTGCGACTGGCGAGTTTGGAGGAACAGTTCGACGCCATCCTGGCGGCAGGACACGACGCGGACAATATCACCGAACTGACCGCGCTCGTCGCCGCGCACCCACTCCGCGAGCAGTTCGTCGCTCTGCTCATGCTGGCCCTGTACCGCAAGGGCCGTCAGGCCGACGCGCTGCAGTACTACCAGCACCTCCGGCTGCTGCTCGCCGATGAGTTGGGCGCCGACCCCAGCCAGCCGCTGCAGGACCTGTACCAGAGGATCCTGCGCGACGACCCAGCGCTAGCCTCCTCCGGCCGAGCTATTGTTCGCGCCGCGCCGGGAACTGCACAGATGCCCGTGCCGCACCAACTGCCAGCCAGGCCACCCCTGTTCGCCGGGCGGACCCACGAGTTGGCCCAACTCACCCAAACCCTCGACGCGGGAGCCCATCGGCCTGGCACCGTGGTGATCTCAGCAATTGGAGGCGCTGGCGGAATCGGGAAAACCTGGCTGGCTCTGCGTTGGGCCCACGACCACCTCAACCAGTTCCCCGACGGCCAGCTGTACGTCAACCTCCGCGGGTTCGACCCGTCGGACCAACCCGTACCGCCGACGGTCGCAGTACGGAACTTCCTTCAGGCCCTTGGCGCGCAACCCGCCGCGATACCCACCGAACTCGACGCCCAGGCCGGGCTATATCGCAGCATCGTCGCCAACAAGCGCATGCTGATCTTGCTGGACAACGCCCGCGACGCCGAACAGGTCCGCCCACTGCTACCCGGCTCGGCCGACTGTGCAGTCGTCATCACCAGTCGCAACAGCCTCACCAGCCTCATAGCCGCCGAGGGCGCCTACCCGCTGAACCTGGACCTACTCACCGCAGCCGAGGCGCGCCAACTACTGGCCCACCGCCTCGGCGACGACCGCGTTGCCGCAGAACCGGACGCGATAGACGACATCATCGCCAGGTGCGCGCGGCTGCCCCTCGCACTGGCCATCGCCGCCGCCCGCGCCACGACCCAACCCAACTTTTCCCTCACGACCCTCGCCGACCAGCTACGCACCGCCCACGACGGCGATGCCCTGGACGCGTTCGACGGCGGTGACGCCAGCACCGACATCCGGGCAGTGTTCTCCTGGTCCTACCGCGCTCTCAGTGCCGGCGCCGCGCGCCTGTTCCGACTCCTCGGCCTGCACCCCGGCCCGGACATCTCCGGACCCGCCGCAGCAAGCCTGGCAGGCATCCCCCTGCGCCAGACAAACTTGCTACTAGCCGAGCTGACCCGCACAAACCTCCTCACCGAACGCAGCCCAGGCCGGTACACCTTTCACGACCTGCTTCACGCCTACGCGACTGACCTGGTCAACACCGATGGCCACGACATCGGACAGCAGGCCGCGCTGCACCGGATGTTGGACTACTATCTCCACACCGCCCACGCGGCGGCCAAATTGCTGGACCCACATCGAGACCCGATTTCTCTAGCCCCACCCCAACCCCAGATCTGTGCTGAGACCCTCGCCGACTACGGGCATGCACTGGCCTGGCATACCACCGAACACCCCGTCTTGCTTGGCCTCGTCGAGGTGACAGACCGGTCCGGTCTCGACCAGCACACCTGGCAACTGGCCTGGGCGCTTGACACATTCTTCGACCGACGTCAGAACTGGCAAGGCTGGTCCACCACGCAGACTGTCGCCCTCAGAGCCGCCCAACGACTTTCACACCGGGACTGGCAGGCACACAGCCACCGCGCCCTCGCCCGCGCCACCATCCAAATAGGCCGCTATGACGCCGCCCACAACCACCTACAGCAAGCCCTCGACCTCTACGCCGAACTCAACGACGAGGTCGGTCAGGCCCACACCCATCTCCTGTTCAGCTGGCTCAATGACGCCCTCGGCCGCCACCGGGAAGCACTCCATCATGACCAGCTCTGCCTCACCCTGTATCAAGCCGCCCGCCACCAAAGCGGGCAAGCCAACGCACTCAACAACATCGGCTGGCACCACTCCCAGCTCAGCGAATACCAAGAAGCCCTTACCCACTCCCTGCAGGCTCTCGCTCTGCAACAAGAGATCGGCAACCGGGTCGGTGAATCCACCGCTTGGGACAGCGTCGGCTACGTGCATCAGCAACTCGGTGACTACCAGCAGGCTGCCGACTGCTACCGGCACTCCATCAAACTTGCCCACGAGCTTGGCCACCGTTTGAGCGCAGCCGAAGCGCTCACCCACCTCGGCGACGCCCACCACGCCACAAGCAACCCCGATGGCGCACGCCAGGCGTGGCAGGAAGCCCTGAACATCCTCAAGGAACTCGACCATCCCAACGCCGAAGACGTCCGCGTGAAACTCCGTACTTTGGATCTCGACCTCGGAGGGCATTCGAAGATCTAAAGTCCCCGATTTTTCGGCTTAGTCCGTCGTCCTGATCGCCCGATTTGACCAGTCTGGGACGATGTGTTCATCGCCTAGAAGGCGGGCGGAGTTGGCTACCCATCACCGCGGACGGGATCGAGGACCGGCGATAGCGGCCATCCCCGTGACCCGCTACCGCTGGTGCGGCACACGATCCCCAGCCCCTGGCCTGCAACCGACAACGCCTAACGACAGAAGCCGTGGAGAGCCCGTTGCGTGGAGACGCGCACGGCGGGTTCGGCGAGCGGCCTGGAGAAACGGACCAGCGGCAACACTGACACCGCACTCCAGGCCGACTCAACTAGCCCAACAGTCTGTAGCCACAGGCCACAGCCTTGATCAACGCATTGCAGAGGTCTGATTCCGACCAGATTTGTGGTTTGTTGTCGCGGTGACGCGCGACGACGGACTGCCCTTTCCCTGGGTGCCGCGTGTGGAATGACAGCATGGTGACTGACCAGGACTCTGTTGCGTTCGCCGATCGGCAAGATCGAGGCAGGCTTGAGCGGCGAAGCTTCCAAGCCGACGGCCGCCCTCGCCATCGCAGCCCGCATTCGTCGGGTTCCGGTTCCCGCCAGAGATGATCATGGTGGCGGTCCGGTGGAATCTGCGGTACGGCCTCTCCTACCGCGACGTCGAAGAACTCCTCCTCGAACGTCCGCCGCAGTCGCGGCGTGCAGGACGAAGGGGTGACCCCCACGCAACGTCCTCGGCCAGCTCGACGGTACCGGCAACCCGGCACCGGGCAGCCCGGTGTTCGCGGGTGCGGTGTGGACCGACGCCGGACCCGCGTGGTTGCACGGCGGGACGACGGTGGTGCCGCGTCGGCACCGGGCGGAGCCGGAGCAGTGGGATGCCGCGGACACCGTCGGCAAGGAGTTCGCCGCCGGCCGTCGGCTATCCGACGGCGCGCCGCTCACCAGCCAGCGAGAGCTGGACAAGCCTGACTTCAACGTGAAGAACGCGCTCGGGTTCCCGGTCATCTCCGAGTTTTCGCATGTCGCCCGGTCCCAGGTGAGCGAGGACCGGCTGCGGATCTTCCGTCGGCCGTACAACTACGACGAGCCACCCGGCCCGGACGGCACCGCCGACAGCGGACTGGTGTTCGCCGCGTACCAGCGCGACATCGGCGAACAGCTCATCCCCATCCAACGCAAGCTCGCCGAAGCCGACCTGATGAACGAGTGGATCACCCCGATCGGCTCCGCGGTCTTCGCCGTTCCGCTCGGCTGCGAACCGGGTGGCTGGATCGGTCAGGGCCTGCTCGGGTGACGGCAGCGCAGCCTGCTACCGCTCGGCGTCGGTAGGCTGCGGAGCCGGCCGCTGCACACCTGTCCGGCGAGCAGCTGCAGCGGGTCTTCCTGGCCCGAGCACTAGGCGCGGCCGCCGCTGGCGCGCAGGTGCTTCTCGCCGACGAGCCGACCACCGGTGATGAGCGTGCCGCGGGCGCCGAAGACGACCACAGGGTGGTGCTCTGGACGGCGTCGCCGTGGTGATCGTACTGCGGACAGCTGGGCGACGGACGCCTCGAAGGTGCCGGAGCGTTCGCCGTCGGGGCGGTCGCCGCGGTGGGCGACCAGTCCTGCGAGCTGTGCGCTGGCGCGTGTCAGCAGTGCGAGCGACTCATGTGGTTGTGAGCTGGGTGCGTACCAGGTGGGCGAAGCGTCCGTCGCGGGTGAGGAGTTCGTTGGGTTGTCCCTCCTCGACGATCTGTCCGTGTTCGAGCATCACCACCCGGTCGGCGGTGCGGATCGTGGTGAGGCGGTGGGCGATGACGAGTGTGGTGCGGCCGGTTTTGGTGGCGGTGATCGCGGCGGCGAGGCGTTGCTCGCTCTCGGTGTCCAGGTTGGACACTGCCTCGTCGAGGACGAGGATGGGTGTGTCGGCCAGCAGTGCGCGGGCGATCGCGAGGCGCTGGCGCTGGCCACCGGAGAGCAGGTTGCCCAGTTCGCCGGCGACGGTGTCGTAGCCGTCTGGCAGGTCGGTGATGAACTCGTGTGCCTGTGCGGTACGGGCGGCGGCCTCGACCTCCGCCGGGGTGGCGCCGGGCCGGCCGAGTCGCAGGTTGTCGGCGATGGAGATGTTGAACAGGTGCACGTCCTGCGGTACGTAGGCGATGAGCCGACGCAGGTCGGTATCGGCGACCGTACGGATGTCGTGGCCGCCGATGGTGATCACACCCTCGCTGACGTCCCAGAGGCGCAGCAGCAGGTGTGCCGACGTGGATTTGCCGGCGCCGGAGTGGCCGACGAGCGCCACGGTCTCGCCGGGCTCGATGGTGAAGTCGATGCCGCGGATCGCGGGTGGCAGGTCCGGTCCGTATCGGAAGGTGACCGTGCTGTACCGGACGCGTGGCTGGATGTCGCGGATGTCGGTGGGCTGGTCCGGGTCGGGGACGGCGCGTGGTACGGCGAGCAGGTCGAGCACGCGGACGGCCGCGGCGGCGACGATGCCGACCTCGCGGGCCACGTCGACGACCGCGGTGACCGGGGAGAGCGAGAAGGCGGCCAGTACCACCGCAGCGGGCAGCAGGTCGGCCGGAAGGCTTCTGGCGGCGACCAGCGAACCGGCGGTGACCAGGGCGGCGAGGACGCCGAGCGTGACGATCGCGTCGGTGGCGGCCAGCTCGATGCCGGCGCGACGGCTGTGCGTCGTACGGGCGTCGTCCAGTGCGCGGGCGCGGTCGCGCAGGCGTCGGGCCTGGGCTCGGCCGGCGCCGAAGGTGAGCACCTCGCGCAGCCCCTCCAGCGCGTCGACAGCTTCGGCGTTCAGCTCGCCGGCGGCGGCGCGTACGGCGGTACCGTCCGCCTCGGCGCGGCGGCGCAGCCAGATCGGGACACTGGCGAGCGCGAGCAGCACCGGCAGCAGCGCCAAAGCGAGCCACGGGTCGAGGAACGCGAGCGCGACCAGCGCGCCGGTCGGCACGACGGCAGCGGACACCAGCGGGCTGAGCGTGTGCGCGAAGAAGGTCTCCAGCAGCTCGACGTCGCTGATCGCTGTGGAGCCGAGCTCGCCGGAGCGGCGGGACAGCAGGTCGCCGGGCGACATCCGGGCGAACGAGTCGTACACGCGACCGCGGACGTCGACCAGCACACGGAACGCGACGACGTGGGCGAGCTGGGTCTCCGCCCAGGGTGCGACGACGAGCGGGATGACGAGGGCGAGCAGCAGCAGGAACCCGCCGCGCAGGTCGGCGGGAGGGGTGCCGGTCAGCGCCCGGCCCACGAGGATCGCGCCGAGCACCGCGCTGGCGATCGTGAACACGTGGTTGGCGATGCCGGAGAGGATCGCGACCGCGATGATGCGGCGATGTCCGCGGAGCAGCCGCAGCAGTGGGAGCAGGCGGGTCATGCCGATGCCTCCTTGGGTGGGCCGCCGGCGGCGACCAGGCGGGCGAACGCGCCGGAGCGGGCCAGTAGCTCGGCGTGGCTGCCGGTCTCGGTGATCGAGCCGCGGTCCAGGACGACGATCCGGTCGGCGGCGCGCACGGTGGACAGCCGATGTGCGATGGTCAAGGTGGTGCGTCCCTGGGCCGCGCGGTGCAGTGCCTGCGCGATGGAGTGTTCGTTGGCACTGTCCACACTGGAGGTCGCCTCGTCCAGGATGAGCACGGGCGCGTCAGCCAACAGCGCGCGGGCGATGGACAGCCGCTGGCGCTCGCCGCCGGAGAGTTTCATGCCGCGTTCGCCCACCACCGTGTCCAGGCCGTCGGGCAGGGCGTCGACGAACGTGGTGGCGTTCGCGGCCTCGAGGGCCTCGCGCAGTGCCGCGTCGTCGATGCCGGGGCGGGCGAGCGTGAGGTTGTCGCGTACCGAGCGGTGGAACAGGTAGGTGTCCTGCGACACGACGGCGACGCGGTGTCGCAGGTCGTCCAGCGGCCAGTCGGTGACCGGCACGCCGCCGAGGTGCACGGCGCCGTCCTGCGGGTCGAACCAGCGCAGCAGCAGCCCGATCAGTGTGGTCTTCCCGGCACCTGAGCGGCCGACGACGGCGACGTGCTCGCCCGCGCCGATTCGCAGTGTCAGGTCGCGGATGGCGGGTGCCGTGCGGCCGGGGTAGGTGAACGTGACCGCCTCGAAGTCGAGTGCGGCCGGACGGCCGGACGGCGTGCGCGGGTGGGTGGGTTCCTTGACCGGCGGGTCGGCGTCGAGGATCTCGAAGATGCCGGTGGCGGCGGACAGGGCGGGGTAGCCGGCGTGGAAGGCGTTCTGCAGGTCGCGCAGCGGCCGGAAGCATTCCCGGGTGAGCAGGAGGATCATCAGCAGCGACAGTGCGGGCAGGGCGCCTTCGGCGTGGCGTATCGCGCCGAGGCCGGCGGCGAACGCGGTGCCGAACCCGACCGCGAGCCCGACCACGCCGACGTAGAGGACGGTGATCGCGCAGAGCCGGATGGAGACGCGGCAGAAGTCCTTGGCCCGCTCGGTCAGCTCCCAGCCACGGCGCTCGGCGGCGCCGAACACCTTGAGCGTGGCCATGCCCTGGATCGCGTCGAGGTTCTCCGCGTACAGCGCGCGGTAGGCGGCCATCCACGGGTCCATCCGGCTGGCCAGAACCTTCTGCGACAGCTGCGGTACGAGCGGGACGACCAGCGCGCAGGCCAGCACGACCGTGCCGACGACGGGGTCGAGGGCGAGCAGGAAGCCGGCGACCGTGGCCGCGCCGATGACGGAGGCGATCGCCTGCGGCAGGAACCGTCCCACGTACGCGTCGAGCGCCTCGACGCCGTCGGCCAGGGTGGACTGTACGGCGCCGGTACGGCGGCGGCGCACGTCGGCCGGGCCGAGCCGGAGCAGTTGGGCGTACAGGTCGGCGCGGACGGCCTCCTTGACCGCCGCGGCCGCGCCTGCCGCGGCCACCTCCCGCCGCCACTGCGCCGCGGCCCGGGCGGCCTGCACCGCGACGAGACCGACCAGTGCGGGCACCGAGCCGCCGAGGCCGGCGCCGTTGATGACGTCATCGACGACGACCGCGAGCAGCAGGCCCTGCGCGGCGTACGTGGCGGTGATCGCGACGCTGAGCGCGACGAGCTCGGCCATCCGCCGCCGGGCCCGCAGCGACCAGCGCAGCAGGCGGGCGTTGGTGCTCATCGGACGGCTCATCGGACGGCGAGGAGGACCCGGTCGTCCAGGTCCTGCCAGATCGTGGCGATCTCCCGGAAGCCGGCCTCGGTGAGGGCGGTCACGTGGGTGGACAGTGAGGTGAGCCGGTCGCCGTCGCGAAGCCCGTACCGCTCGTCGGCCCGCGCGCGGCGCTCCTGGCGCTCCCGTGCCTCGTCGGCGAGCGCGTCGGCGGCCTGCGTCCACCACCGGTCCCAGTCCGGCACCCCGGCCACCGTGAACGCCTCGTGCGCAGCCCGCTCGTTGGCCTCATTGGCGAGCCGCTCGTGGATGGCCTGGCCCGGGTCGTACGGCATGTTGTCGCCGTTGAGCAGCACGCCGCCCGGCCGGACCAGCCGGCCCACCCGCTGGTACAGGGTGAAGAGCGCGCCGGGGTCGAGCCAGTGTAGTGCGGTGGTGGAGACGGCGGCGTCCACCCGCTCGACGCCCAGCCGCTCGGTCCACGACGGATCGCGCAGGTCGGCGTCGACCCAGCGCAGGCGTTCGCCGTACCCGATCAGGGCGTTGCGGCCGAGCCGCAGCAGCAGCGGGTCGGCGTCGACGGCGACAGCGGTCGCCTCCGGGTAGGTGTCGAGGATACGCCGCGAGAGCGAGCCGGGGCCGCAGCCGAGGTCCACCACGGTGAACCGGCCGCCGAGTACGGCGCCGAGTGTCCGGACGATCGCCGTGAAGCGCTCCTCCCGTCGTGGCAGGTATCCGGTCTGCTGGGCGTCCCAGGTGGACATCAGGTCGTGCCAGCGCGGTTCGGTGTCCACAGTGGTCATCTGGGTGCTCCTTCGACAGGGTGAGCGGTTGCGGGCTGGTAGCGGAAGAAGTCACGGGCGGCGAGCAGGTCGCGGGTGACCGGATGACGGTCCGGGCCGGGAGGCGCGCCGGGGCGCAGCTCGTCGACGATCCGGCCGGCGTGCATGATGAGGACCCGGTCGGCGACCCGTTCGACCACGCCGAGGTCGTGGGAGATGAGCACCATGCCCGGGCCGCGCAGCTCGCGCAGCAGGTTGACGAACTCGGCGCGGTGGACCGAGTCGAGCGCGCTGACCGGCTCGTCCAGGATGAGCAGGTCGGGGTCGCTGGCCAGGGCACGAGCGAGGACGGCCCGCTGGCGCTCGCCGCCGGAGAGCTGCCACGGCCGCCGCCCGCCGTGCGTGCCGGTGAGGCCGACCCGGCCGAGCAGTGCTGTGCGTCGCGCTGGCGCGTCGGCCCGCGGTACCCGGTGAAGATGCAGCGCCTCGTCGAGCGCGTCGCCGATGGTCTGGCGCCGGTCCAGCGCGGCGGCCGGGTCCTGGAAGACGAGGTGTACCCGCTGTGGTCGCACCGGCTGGCCGTCGAGCGTGACGGTGCCGCGCAGCCGCGGTTCCAGGCCGGCGAGGGCGCGGGCCAGGGTGGACTTGCCGCAGCCGGAGTTGCCGATGACCGCGACGACCTCCCCGCGCCGTACCGTCAGGTCGATCCCGGCTAGGGCGGTGACCGGCGGGCGGCGGCCGCGGCCCGGATAGGTCACGCGCAGCTCGTGCGCCGCCAGCAGCACCGGCCCGGACGGTACCGACGCGGCGGCCGCTTCAGGCAGGTCGGCGGCGGCGACCAGGCGTCGCGTGACCGGATGCTCCGGCCGGCTCAGCACCGTGGCGGCCGGGCCAGCTTCCACCACCTGGCCGGCGTCGAAGACCGCGATCGTGTCGGCCAGCCGCACCGCCATCCCGAGCTCGTGGGTGATGATCACCAGCGTCGTGCCCAGTCGGCGCTGGATCCGGCCGAGCAGCTCGACGATGCCGACCGCCGCGGTCGCGTCCAACGCGCTCGTCGGCTCGTCGGCGATCAGCACCTGGGGCCCGCCGGCGAGGGCAAGCGCGATCAGTACCCGTTGCCGCATCCCGCCGGAGAGCTCGCCGGGGCGCTGCCGAGCGACCCGGGCCGGTTCGTCGATGCCGACCAGCTCCAGCAGCTCCGCCGCGCGGGCGGCCGCGGCGGCGCCACGCGCCCCGTGGTGCAGGGCGATCGCGGCGGCCAACTGGGCGCCGACCCGCCGCAGCGGGTTGAGGGTGCTGCCGACGTCCTGCGGCACATAGGCGACGGCCCGGCCGCGGACCGCGCGCAGGCCGGCCTCGCCCAGACCGACCAGCTCGCGGCCGGCGATGACCGCCGAGCCGGACACCCGTGCGGTCAGGTGCGCCGGCAGCAGCCCCAGCGCGCCGAGCACGGTCAGCGTCTTGCCGCTGCCGCTCGGGCCGACGATCGCCAGGGTGCTGCCGGCCAGCGCGGTGAGCGTGGCGCCATCGACGATCCGGGCGCCGCTGACCTCGACCGACAGGCCGGTGATGCGCAGCCCGCCGTCGTCCGGCGCCGAGGCCGGTACCGCCGCAGCGGCAGTGTGGCCCCTGTGCCGGGGACTGGCGGCGCCGTGCGTGAACCATCCGCCGAGCCGGTCGGCGAGCAGGTTGCAGGCCACGGCGACGGCGATGACGGCGGCGGCCGGCGCGAGGAACAGCCATGGTGCCGCGGAGAGGTAGCGGCGTGACTCGACCAGCATCGAGCCCCACTCCGGGATCGGCGGCTGAGCCCCGAGCCCGAGGAAGCTCAGGGTCGCCACCGCGACGATCACCTCGGCGGCGGTGATGCCCAGCAGCACGACGACCGGGCCGCCCAACGACGGAACGATGTGGCCCAGCAGGATCCGGGCGGGCCGGGCGCCGAGCAGCCGCAGTGCCTGGTTGCTCGGCTCATCCCGGCGCAGGCGTGTCTCGGTGCGGACCACGCGGGCGTACGGCGGCCACAGCGTCAGCCCCAGCGCGAGGGCGACCTGCCACGAGCCGCCGCCCAGCAGACCGGCGAGGACCAGTCCGAGCAGCAGCGTGGGCACGCTGGTCACGATGTCGACGAGCCGCAGGACGACCCGGTCGAGCAGGCCGCCGTACCAGCCGGCGACCACGCCGATGCCGCCGCCGAGCAGCAGGCACATCAGCAGGACGACACCCACCGCGATCACCGAACCGCGCGCACCCGCCACCACTCGGGCCAGCTCGTCCCGGCCCAGGTGGTCAGTGCCGAGCCAGGCACCGAGGCCCGGCGGGAGCAGTGCCCGGCCCAGGTCGGTCTGCCGTTCCCGGCCACCGGTCAGCAGCGGCCCGGCGACACCCGCCAGCACGAACCCCGCCAGCACGAACCCCGCGACCGTGGCGGTCGTGAGGAGGTGCCGGGGCCTCATGCCGTGCTCCGGGCGCGAGGATCGACCAGCGCGGCCAGGGCCAGGCTCGCGCCGCGGGCGACGATCACCACCACGCACAGCAGCAGGACGCTGGCCTGCAACGGCTGCCAGTCCCGGAAGCTCAGCGCGTCGATCAGGTACGAGCCGAGGCCGGGCCAGCCGAACACCTCCTCGACCACGAGCGTGCTCGTGCCCAGCGCGGCGAGAACGTTGCCGGCCACGACCAGGCTGGTGACGGCGGCGTTCGGCAACGCCCAGCGCAGCAGGCACGCGACCCGCGAGAAGCCCTGAGCCCGGGCCATCACGAGGTACGGCTCGGCCATCTCCTCGCGCAGTCGACTGGACAGCACCCGGCCGAGCGCGGCCCCGGCCGGCAGGCCGAGCACCAACGCCGGCAGGATCAGCGCCCGCAGGCCGCCGGCCATGCCCTGGGTGGGAAACCAGCCCAGCCGCACCGAGAACTGGGCAACCAGCGCGAACGCCAGCGCGAACGCCGGCACCGACACCAGCACCAGGGACAGCCCACGGGACACCGACGGCAGCAACCGGCCGGTGGACGCGTTCTCCGCCAGCCCGACGATCAGGCCCACCAGCAGCGCGACAAGGCTGCCGGCGACCGCGAGTGTCACTGTCGGCGCCAGCCGCTCGGCGACCTCGCCGGCGACCGGGCGCCCGGTGCGGACCGACACACCGAGGTCGCCGGTCACCGCACGGCCGAGCATGTCGACGTACCGCTCGTGCGGGGGCAGGTCGAGGCCAAGGCGGTGCCGCTCGGCGGCGATCCGTTCCTGCGTGACCGGACCGCCCTGCTGCCGCACGACCGACGTCGCCGCGTCGCCACGGGCCAGGCTGAGCAGGGCGAAGCTGACCAGCGACAGCACCAGGACCAGCGCCGCCATCTCGGCGACCCGGCCGGCCACCGCCGCCGGACCGCCCCACCGCCCCCACATCGCTACCGGGCCACGCCGACTCTGGTCAGCGGCAGGTCGTACTCGGTGACGCCGAGTGTGAAGCCCCGGACGGCCGGGCCGACCGCCCAGACCCGGGGCAGCTCGACGACCGGGGCCACCGCCCAGTCGTCGTTCAGCCGGCTCCACACCTTCTGGTAGGCGGTCGCGCGCGCCTCGTCGGTCGTACCGGCGAGCGCGGTATCGATGAGCCGGTCCAGATCGGGCGCGGTGTAGAGGAACGTCGGCTCGGTGCTGCGGAAGTTGGCGTTGAGCATCGCGAACGGGTCGTACGGCGGGCCGTAGGTGAGGTAGAAGAGCAGGTCGTAGCCACGCTTGGCGGCGGTGTCCAAGTAGGCGGCCGAGTCGAACTGGTCGATCGTCACCTGGATGCCGACCTTGCCGAGGTCCGCCTGGATGGCCTCGCTGAGCGTGCGTGCCTGCGGCAGCATCTGCGGATCCAGGATCAGCCGCAGCATGAGCTTCGGCTGCCCGGCCTGGCTCAGCAGGTCCTTCGCTTTCTGCTGGTCCAGCGCGATATCGCGGGACTGCTGCGGCGCGTACGGGATGGACGGCGGAAACACCTGCGTCGCCGGCTTCGCCAGGTCGTGGAAGAGCGTCTTCGCGTACGCGCCGCGGTCCAGTGACCGGTTGATCGCCTCCCGCACCCGAGGGTCGGCCAGTGCCGGGTTGCCGGTCGTGGTGTTGAACGCCAGCAGCAGGTTCGTCGACGACGGCTCGGTCAGCAGCTTGATCCCCGACTGCCCATGCAGGTCGAGTGTCTCCTCCGGCGCCAGCGGGGCCAGGTAGTCGCCGCCGATGACGTCGACCTCGCCCGCCTTCAACGCCGCCAGCCGCGCCTGCGAGTCCGGCATCACGGCGAAGGCGACCCGGTCGAGGTTGGGCCGGCCACCCCAGTACGTGTCGTTGCGCACCAGCACGATCTCGGTCTGCGACGACGACTCCAGCTTGTAGGGCCCGGTGCCGATCGGCTTGACGAAGTTGCCCGCGGCGTCGAACGAGCCCGGGCTGCGGAACCGGACCGGCCGCATCAGCGTGAGCTCTTGCAGCGCCGGATAGTACGGGCCCTTCAGCCGCAGGATCAGTGTCCGCTCGTCAGACGCCTCGATCGACCGGGTCTGCCGCGAGATGCCGAGGAACGGGGTGTCGCCGATCCACCGCTCCATGTCGGTCCTGGCCAACGGAGCGGTGAACGCCACGCCGTCGGAGAACGTCACGCCGCCGCGCAGGTGGAACGTCAAGGCCAGCCCGTCCGGGCTCACCTCCCAACGCTCGGCCAGCCCGGGGAGGATCTCGCCCTTCGGCCCGTACCGCACCAGCGGCTCGTAGATCTGGTCGAGCACGTTGAACGAATGTGTCTTGTACTGCAGCCCGTTGAGGTCCGCCTCCGGCTGACCCAGCGCCACCCGCAGGGTGCCGCCCACCGGCACGGTCGTGTCGCCGGCTGCATCATCCCGGCCGTCACCGCTCCCGCACGCCGCAAGCGACAGGACCAGCGCGGCGCATGCCACCGCCGCCCGCCAGCGCCGTCGATCCCGACCACCCACGACCATCGCAGCCTCCGCCAGCTTGTTGAAAATGAAAACCGTATGCTGTTGCTGCACGGTAGCGGTCGATGGCGCCCGCCGACAAGATCCGAAGAAGCTGTTGATAACGATTGGCTATTGCCAGATAGTTGCAACTAGGCGGTAGGCTAGCCGTCGCGGATCACGGTGGACAACCGTGCGGTGAGCCAGATCACGCTCCACCTGGTGGGGTGGCCCGCCGCCATGAAGGGTCGCTCCGTGACCGGCGTGCCGTTCGTCGGTGTGGCCCGGCGCCTCGGCGCCGCCCGACCGCAGCCACCGCAATGGTGAACACGGCAACACGACCGCACCGGCTGCGACTGGCACAGCGGGCACCGGATACGCCACCACCGTGCCCGCCGGACCGGCATGGCCGGAACCCCGGACTACTGCTCCTGGAGTGCGGCGCCGATGGCGGCGAGGACCATGGCCGGTTCCGTGTTGGTCGGGTGCCCTGGGCGAGGGTGTCGGTGCCGGGGCTGCCGGGGATGGCGGTGGCGATGGCACGGGCTGAGGCGCCGCGGGTGATCGCGGCCTGGTTGGCGGCGATGGCGTAGGGGGTGGCGTCACCGGCGCGGTGGGTGACGGCGGCGATGCCGGGCTGGTCGGTGGGGAACCGGTCGCGGGCTAGTTCGGTGAGCTGGCGCGGGTCGGCGCCGTCGGTGACGGTGGTGCCGGCCGTAGGCGTAGCCGGCGGCGTTGACGAGGCGGCGGGCTTCGGCGTCGAGCAGAAGCCGCTGGAGGCGGTCGACGTGCGGGACCGGCGTGCCTACGGGTGTTCGCGAAGGCGGCCAGGATGATCTGGTTGGCCGAGCTGAACAGCGTGCCCGTGAGCATGTAGATGACCGGGTGAGCTGCCGTTATGGTTGTCATCAGGTCTTCATTGGGAGGTTTGCGTGCCGGATCCGGATCTGTCGGAACGTGCGCTGGAGACCGCTTTTCGCGTGCATCGGGACCTCAATGGCCCATCGAGGAAGCCGCCTGTGCTGGACGGCCTGTCGCTGGCCGCGGCTCGGGTGTCGCTGCCACCACCGGTGGTCGGGTTGGACGCTGCTCTGGGTGGTGCTCTGGCTTCGCGCCGATCCTGGTATCGGTTCGGCGTGGAGCAGCCGTCGGCGGAGCAGATGTCGTCGCTGTTGGGGTGGGCGCTCGGTCCGCAGCGTGAGGTGACACTGCCCGGTGGTGGTCGGCGGATGTCGATGGCACCGTCTGCCGGGGTCTGCCGTCGGTGGTGGCGTATTTGATGGTGCGGCCGGGTGGGGTGGTGCCGGCTGGTGTGTACCGGTACGACGCGGCGGGTCATGACCTGTCGGGGTTCCGGTCGGGGGATCCGGGTCCGGCGCTGCGGTCGGTGCTGGCGCAGCCGGAGTTCGCTGAGGTGGCGCCGATGGCGGTGGTGCTGGTGGCGCGGCTCGCGGTCGGTGTGGCGAAGTATCCGGCCCGGCATTACCGCACGGTGCACGTCGACGCCGGGATCGCGACCCAGAACGTGTATCTGGTCGCCACGGCGCTCGGCCTCGGCGGGTGTGCGGTGACCGGGTTCGACGACGCCGGTCTGGCGGCGGTGCTGGATCTGGACGAGGCGTCGTTTCCTGTTGTGGTGTTCCCGTTCGGTCGGCTGCCCGCACCCGGCCAGGGCTGATGGCTGGCTGATCGTCGGCCGACGGCGGCGCGGTCAGTGTGGCAGTGGCAGGTCACGGCGGGCGGCGGCGCGGGTGAGTGCGGCGGGCAGGCGGGTGCCGCCGAGCAACGGCAGTCCGGCGGAGGTGTTGGTGTAGAGGACGTGGACGACGCGCAGGCCGCTGGGGCGCACGTCGTCTGGCCACGTCGACCGACACCGGCGTGTGCCTGTGCCGGTCGAGGCGGGCGACCAGGTCGGTGAGGTCGTTGTCGGTGACCTGGTCGGGTGCCTGGTCGAGATCGCGCCAGTCGACCGTTGCGGTGACGGCGTCGTCGAGTTCGGTGGCGAACCGTCGGCGCATCCGTGGGTCGAGGTAGAGCTGCAGGTGGGTGCAGTGTTCGACGACGTCGGCGAGGTCGGCGCGGCGGTCGTCGAGGTAGCGGCGGTCGGCCCGCCATGGCAGGAACGGGCTGCCGGGCTCGTGTGCGGTGCGCAGGTAGGGTCCGTCGGGGTTGTCGAGGTCGGCGACGAACACCCGCAGCTGGAACGCCTCAGCGAGCGCCTTGAGCATGGCGGGTACCGTTCCGGCGCGTGCAGCGGCGCCCATGATCAGGTAGCGGTCGTCGTCATCGCCGACGACCGCGCCGATGACGGTGAGGCCGAACTCGTTGGGGAATTCGACGAACCGGGTGCGCAGCCGTCCGTCGGTGCCGGCCGCGAGGCGGACAAGCCAGTGGGGTGGTCGCACCTGCCGCAGTGGGCGTCGGCCGTGCCAGCCAACGGTGACGGCGGCGCGTTCGATGAGTTGGCACAGGGCTGACCAGTGGGCGTGGTCGATGCCGTCGCCGGCGGCGAGCCCGGCGGCGTGGGCCGGGCCGATGAACGGGACACCGCGCAGTGGTGCGGCGTGGGCGTAGGAGATCCAGACGAGCTGGGCCGGTACCAGGATCAGGTGTCCGGTGGACAGGCGAGTGCCAGGTGGCCCACTCCAGTTCCAGGTCGTCGGTGACCGGGGCGAACGGGAACCGTTCGCGGTGGTACTGGTCGGCGGCGAACAGGAGAACTGATCGGGGGTCGAGTGCGGCGAGGCTCTCGGCGCGCAGTTCGCGGAGGGTGGCGCGGCGTAGGCCGTCGGGGACGAGGTTGCCGCAGTAGTCGCAACGCTTGTCCGGCAACGGGATCCTGCCGTCGATGGGCTCAGTCGGCGACTCGTTCGACAACGCGCTGATGGAGAACTTCTGGTCCACCCTGAAGATCGAACTCGTCTACCGAACAACGTGGAAAACCCGCGACGAAGCCGAGAACGCGATCTTCGCCTACATCGAGACATCTCACCAACACAGCCTGTCAAGCCGCAACCGTTGCGGGTTCGGCGAAGGCTCTGGCCGTGTCGTAGACGGTTTTGTGCTGCAGGCAGTGATGCAGCTTGCCGAGCATGAGGTGGAACAGCCGACGCAGCGCGGCGACATGGCGGTCGCCGGCAGCCAGCACGGCTGGGAAGAACATCCGCAGCACCGTCCGGATCAGGTTGGTGAGCGTGACCTGGTCCCAGGCCGCGTCCTGCTGCGCCCTGGTCAGCACCCGCAGCGACTGCAACATCCCGCTGTCCTGCGGCAAGGGCCGGTGCGCCGCGGCATCGGTGGGCAGAATGTTGCCCAGCACCATCGCGTCGGACGCGTCCGACTTGCCCCGCAAGGACCGGTAGCGATCCCAATACCGTGACACCGCCAACGGGTTGATCGCGAAGACCTGCCGGCCAGCGGCACGCAGCCCCGCGACCAGCAGCCCCTGGCTCGTTTCGATCGCCACCGGCAGCCTACCGCCGGCAGGATCATGCTCGGCGCGCAGCGCCAGGACCTGGCCCAGCCCCGCCGCGTCGTCATGAATCCTGGCCGAGGCCACAACCACGCCGGCCTCGTCGACCAGCGCCACGTCATGATGATCCTGCGCCCAGTCGATCCCGCACGCCACCACCGCCACCGCGGCTCCTCTCTGCCTCGACCACAGCGAGGCGCGACGCCCTAATGGACAGTGCTTGCCGCACGACATCTCACGAGCCGTTCACCTCGCCACCGGCGGCGCCCGCGCTGGCGCAAGGCTTCAAGCCTGCGACCAAACCAAGGCTCAGCCCGCCGGCGAACCACGGGTGATCATCCTCGTCGATCACCGCCACCGCCGCATGCCCCACTCGATCCCCAGGGTCAAAGCCCTCACGTTCAACAGGGGTCAGCAGCGGCGACGGCCTCTCAACGAGGCACCGATCTCGATTCCCAGGCTCGACGGCCAACGGCTGGTACGGGCGTCCTCTGTTGCCATTACGGCTGGTACAACACCCACCGCATCCAGAAGGAACTCGGCTACTGCAGCCCGGACGAGTACGAGACCACCCGGCACACCCCAAGCCGAACCAGATAACGTCACGCTCGCCCCGACCGGAGGCAGGTAACCACCGCTCCATCAAAGCGGGGGAAACTCACACACTTACCGCGTCCTCGACCGTGCGCCAAACCACGGGGGTCTTACCTGCTCAACGGCGCGCCTTCTGGTCGGCGAAGCGTGTCACCAGACCTCCGACCGCCACCTGTTCATCCACACTCCCCAATAACACATGTCCACTGTGCATGTGCACCGAATGCTGGTAACAAGGCCCACGAGCTATAGCCAGCCGTCAATCTTGTGAAGGTCGCTCACTTTCCGACAGGATCAACCCACCACTTACCGCAACTGAAGTATTACAGAGTGTCACACTCGTTCATGAGGCGGCTCGCTGCCGCCACTGGCGCTGCGAGCATAGGGCTGCTGCTACTGGCTGCTCCGGTTCAGGCAGCACCTACGGGAGAAGCAGCCGTCGTCAAGCCGATCACCGCGGAACCCAGTGCAGCCGAGATCGAGGCGAATAATGCCGCCGCGAGGGCGGCGCTGCCGCCGAACGTGACCATGACGGTTCTCGGGAAGCTCCCCAAATACAATGGCCCGGCCGACTTCTACTCTCAAAACGGCTCAACCTTCCTTGCGGCGGCCTCAGTGCCGTACAACCACAACTTTAGTCATGTCCGGACCTTGTATGGCCGCGTATTCCAAATCACCGAAAGCAGCACAGTTTGTCAAGACGTCTATGCCAACTGGGAAGCCGGCTACCACGATGCAGGCCATAGCTTCCATGTCTCACTGAGGGGCGCGCAAGTCTTAGTGCCTGCTGACGGCATCACCCGGTCGTGGTGCTGGTCGCAGGTTCCCACCTACACAGACCACCAGTTCCATTACTACGTCGACGGCAATACGGAAGGGCATTACGCATTCACGTACGGCGGTGGCCGGGTTCGGTATTCCTGGCAATGATTCGGTACCGCTAAGGTAAGCGTGCGGGAGGCGAGTCGCCTCCCGCACGCTTTGTATGCGTTAGCAATCGCCGCCAGTGGACGACGTCATAATTGACACCTCGCGCACGTGGGTGAGGTCAACCGCCGGTGTCAGTTCCACACTGCTGGCTTCCGCCGCCTTGGCCGAGGAGGCTCGTCCAACCGTGACAGCGCCGACTTGGTCATTCGGCTGGCACGGATCCGGCATCACAACACGATTTCCGGCACTCACCGTATATTTCTGTTCACCTGTCGGTATGCGCTCCATGACGACACTTGTGCCGGTGCCACGCACCGAGCCCGGCACATCGCTGATGTCGGTATGAGCCGGGCCGGCGAATCCGGTACTGGTAACCAGGTCAATTGTCGCTTCGCCACGCGTGACGTCAACTGCGGTCACGCGTCCGACCAAACCCTCGGCCACAACAGCGAGCTGGCCTCGCCGTACCGCCTGGATTTGCTGGACAGCCACAACGATCTGCTGGCCGGTTTCAGCCACCACCTTGCCCTGCACCGCTCGCGCGTCGTCGTCGGCACCGCCGTCGCCTTGCACCACGAACACCTTTGTTGTTTTGGCCAGCGGTCGGTCCGGCTTGACAAATCCGGAGATGGTCGTTGATTGCGCTGTCGCGGCCAGTGGGAACCTCTGGACAACAAGGCGGCCGGTCGGCGCGTCGGGATCGCCGATCATCTCATCATCGATGATCGAATTCGAGACTCGCACTGTAGTGACACCTGGCATGGCAACAGCGATGGCGTAGGTACCAAACTCATCCGTACTGACCACTCCGGCCGGTCCGGACAGCCGGGGACTGACCAGGCTGATCACCTGAGTCGTGACGGGGTCGGGTGCGGGCCGATCCGCCCGTAGCCGCAAAGCCTTGGCCGCGCTCACATCACTGGTGAAGAACGCCAACCGCGCGTCACCCTGCTTGTCGTAACCCTGCAGGACCGCGATCGAGTGCAATTGTTGGTCGTTCCGCAGTGCGACGAAAGCCCGGACAGCGGTGTGCGGCCCTCCGACAGCGTCCCAGACGTCCGTGGCCTCACGTACCAGACCGGCATCGACGTCACCCACAGCAGACCAGCCCAGGAACGGGCCATCCGGGGGTGGTGCAGCAAGCTGTGGCGCCGGGCCGAATCCGACCACCCTGAACATGGTCACCAGTACTGCCACGCACACGGCGGCTGCCGCACCGGCGGTCATACGCCGCCGACGACGAAGCCGACGTGACCGCCGCATGACCTTGTCTTCGTAACCCTCGACAGGCTTCACCGGCTCGGCCAAGGCAGCAAGGCGGTCACGCAACTCTATCTGACTATGCATATCGCACCTCGTGTTCAGCTGTGGCGTCGACCTCGACCCAACGCTGGCGGAGAGTCCGCAGGCCCCTTGACGAAAGACTCTTGACCGTGCCCACCGAACAGCCCAACGCCACCGCCGCGTCCTGCTCGGACAGGTCTACATAGAAGCGCAGGACGACCGCAGCACGCTGTCGTGCCGGCAGAGCATCCAAAGCCCGACGGAGCCAGTCCCGCTGTTCCACCCCCACGTACTCGTCCCGAGCCTGCCTTTCCACCAACCGGCTGAAGGGCTGCTCCCACCAGGCCCGGCGGCGCCGCGCGCTGAGGTAGGTATTGATCAGGGTCTTTTGCACATAGTTGTCGATCCCCTCCGACCGCCGCAGACGCGACCACACCACGACCGTCTTCGCCAACGTGGTCTGCACCAGGTCTTCGGCTCGACCAGCATCCCCACAGAGCAGAAAGGCCTCACGAAGCAAACGACCGTAGCTAGCCCTGACGAAGGCCGTCACCCCCTCGTCGTCCTGCCTGTCCATGCTTCCTCACCATCCTCGCCAACACCGTCATAGCAACTACCTACGCAGTGACCGCATTGAAACGTTGCCGCCGGGAAAGATCTTCGTCCAGTTGCCGAGCATGTTGTGGATCCAGCGGCAGCAGTACGGGACGACCGCCACGTTTCGAACACCGATCGCGGCGGCGAACGGACCGGTCCAGTCGGGTCGCGACCTGAGCCGGCGTTCTCCGCGAACCAGGCCGTCAGTTGACGCTTCCGCCCCGAGCTGTACCTCTTCCCGTAGAGCCCGGCGGCCGCGGCGCGCGGTGGACCTCAGACGGAAGTGGCGATACGCAACAGAAGCCGCCGCTCACGAAGACGTCGATCAGCTGCCTGCCGAGACGACCTTAGCCCTGATCCACCGACGGGATTGACGTGAGTGTGGCGGGCTGGATGCGATGCCGCCCCCGCGAGCTGGAAAGATAGAGGTTCTTCAGGCTTCTATCGTCCAGTTCGAGAGGGCACCGTCGGGGTGAGGTTACCGTACGGCGCGGCACGGGTGCGCGCATCGTTCGATGATCCGAGTTTGACGTCGTGTGTCGGGTTGGAACCGGTGATGCGGCTGGCCGATTCGTGTGCTCTGCACGGCATCGTCGCTGCTCGGCTGCGCGTGCCGACGGACAAGGGAGCCAACGCGTCGGGCAAGGTCGCCGCGATCGTGGCGGACATGGTGACGGGCGCCGACGCGATCGACGACCTCGACCTGTTGCGCCACGGCGGTATGCCGACGCTGTTCGACGGGCTGTACGCACCCTCGACGCTGGGGTCGTTCCTGCGAGCGTTCAGTCACGGCCACGTCCGGCAGTTGCAGGCCGCCTCACGGCAGTTCCTGGTCCGGCTGGCCGGACGGGCACGGTTGCTGCCCGGTTCGGCTGCGGTCACGTTCGTCGGGGGTAATCGTCGAGGTCCACATCGCGGATTTGTGCGGGCTGGGTTCGGAGGCTCTCTCACGACGGACCCTGCTTTCGCGGCCCTCTGGCTGAGGCTGCGCCATCGCCATTCCGAACTGGGTGCCCGCCGCCTATGGCAGTGCCCTGTACGCTGCCGGCGTGAGCTGGGAGTTCTGGATCCATGCGTACCGTCCACAGCATGATCAGGCGCAGCCACTGCTGGATGACGGGCGAGCGCTGCCCCTGACGGAGTCTCACCTGCGGCCGACTGTGGCCCAACTCGTCGCAGCCTTCGCAGACGCCGGTCTACGCGGGCAACTCGGGTTCGAGATCGCCGGTCTGGACCTACCGCAGCAGGATTCGGACGACTACGACCACTCCCGGGATCTCGGGACCGTATACATGAGCGGAAACTCGCCTGCGCGCCATCCGGATGCTCCGGTCCGGGAGATCACGCTGTACAAGCCGGGTGAGTCGACCTTGGCAGCCACGTTGGCCGTCCGCCATCTTCTCGGCGCTGTCGTCGTCATCGCCTGTGATGACGACCTCGAAGACGGCGTGCTGTTGGTCCGTCCGGACGACGATCCGGCCGCGTTGGCGGCGGTGCAGCGGTGGCCCTGACCGATCAGATGCCACAGCGGCAGTGCTCTGGGTCGACCTGAACCGTGCTCGGATCTGGGCATAGCCGGTTCGGGCGGCTGAGGAGACACGGCGCGGCCACCGCGAGAGCATCGTCTGTTGTGGACACGTTCACCCCGGCCTTGCGGCAGGCCGACACCACCGCGCTGGAGCCGAACGCCGAATCGGCGCGGACCAGAATCCGGCCGGTCGCGCCGCACGCCCGCGCGGTGGCGATCGCCTGCCGGAGCAGGGATTGCGCGCCCCGGGCGGAGCCGGCGCTGCCGCCGCGCAGCCGGGTCGCGGCGATGACCAGGGCGGCCCGGTCGGTGCTGATCGTGGCGACCAGCGGGGACAGCCCGCGCAGCCGCACACTGTAGCCGCCGACCTTGGTGTGCCCGAACCCGGCGCCCTGCTTGGCGTGACCGTACACCCGCCGCAGCAGCGAATCGATGTCGACGTACACCGGCGTGGACGCGCCGGGCAGCAACGGCGTGCGCGCGGCGAGGGAGGCCAGCAGGTCCCGGGCGGCGGCCTCCAGCTGCAGAGCGTGGCCCCAGGTAAAGAACCGCAGGAACGAGCCCAGCGTCGAGGGCGCATACACCCCGCCGAACAGCGCGGCCAGCAGCGCCGGCTCGGCACCGGGACGGAGCCCGGGCAGCGTGACTGCCGCACCCAGCACGTCCACCGCGGCCCGCGGGTCGCCGGCGTGCAGGGACTCGCGGCCAGCGGCGGCCTGCCCTTCGAACCGCAGCACGTCGACGTCGGCGTCCCGGACGGCCAGCCGGTACCCGTCGGACACCTGCGTGACCGCGTCGGCCGAGCCGAGGACCTTCCGCAGCCGCCACACCAGCGTCTGCAGAGCGTGCACGGGCTCGGCCGGCGGCTGGGCGCCCCAGATCGCCTCGACCAGGACGCCGGCGCCGACGGTCCGGCCGCCGGCCAGAGCCAGCCGGGCGGCCAGGCACCGCAACCGCGCACCGGGAACGCTCAGGGCCTCGCCACCACGGGAGACCGCGAACCCGCCCAGAAGGTCGATGCGCAGCGCGCAGCCTCGTCCATCCCTCGATCATCCCGCGCGACGGTCGACACCGTGTCGCCGCCGTCCGGACGCCGTGCCTGCGGCCCGTCTCTGCTTCGGCAGGGCGGGCCGTTGAGCTGGGCGGACCTGTGCGGCGGATCTTGTCGCGGGGAATCCCGGATCTAGTTTGCTCGCCGCCGCGACGGCGCTGCGCCGCAGCGTCTCCCGATGCTGGCGGGCGGCCTTGAGGACCACCTTCGCGGGCGCCTCCGCCGCGCGGCGCTGGGTGACCGGAAGCACGCTCGTGTGTAGGTGTCGGCGCTGGTCATGATGATGGCGTGCCCGATCTGGTCCTGGATCACCCTTCGGATCGACGCCGGCGGTGAGGGCGGGGGTCGCGGCGCCGTGGCGCAGGTCATGTAGCCGTACCGGCGGCGGCCCGGAGGCGACATCAGGCCGGTGAACCGGTGGGTGAGGTGGGCCGGATGCAGCGAGCCGCCGTCCGGGCCGGTGAACACGTAGCCGCTGTCGTGCCAGGCCTTGCAGGCGGCGACCCACGCCTCCAGGCGGGTGTGTTGTCGGCGCCGGTGCGCGCGCAGCACGGCGACGGTTTCGTGCACGGTCTCGGGATGAGTCCACTGTCCACAGTGGAGTTCGACGGCCCGCCGCGGCCGCGTGGACCGGACAGGTCAACACCGTCACCGCCAGCACGGACCGGGTGGACGTCGACGCGTTGCTCATCCGGCCCGACGGCTGTGTCGCCTGGGCCTTGCCTACCGGGCAGGACTTCGACGCCACCACGCTGGGCACCTGGTTCGGCCAGCCGGCCTGAGCGCCGTTTTAACGGTCGTCTCAGGTTCGCTCGGTATGAAGTGGGCGTCAGACAGGCGATGGAACCCGTATGTAGGAGGCTAGTGATGGCAGTCAACGCAGCGCCGTCCGGGGAAGCGCCGGCCGGTCGGTTGGCAGGCCGGTGGGTGCCGTGGTTGGTGATCGGCTTGTGGGTGGTGCTGGCGGTGGTCATGGTGCCGCTGAGCGGAAAGTTGAGCTCGGTCACCACCGACAGAGCCGTGGACCTCCTGCCGGCCGGTGCCGAGTCCACCAAGGTGGCCGCGCTGGAGGACAGTCTCCCCGGCGGTGAGGACAACACGTTCGTCTTCGTGTACCACCGCGCCGGCGGCGTGACCGACGCCGACCGCGCGACGGTCGAGCGCCACTACAACACCCTTGCCAAGCGGTACCCGCCGAAGGTGGCGGCCCCGGCCGGCGAGGAAGACGAGGGCCCACCGACGAGCCGCTCCACCGACGGCAAGGCGATGATGTTCACCCTCGACGTGAGCACGACCTACGGCGCACCGGAGGACCTCGTCGGCCCGTTGCGTGACGCCGCGAAGGACCGCCCCGCCGGCCTGGAACTCGAGGTGACCGGCCCGGCCGCGATCGACGGCGACATGGACGCCGTCTTCGACGGCATCGACCTGCAGGTCTTCCTCACCACCGTCATCGTCGTCACGCTCCTGCTCATCCTCACCTATCGCAGCCCGGTGTTGTGGTTCATCCCGCTGATGGCCGTGAGCGCGGCCGCACTGACCTCGATGGCGACCGTCTACCTGCTCGTCAAAGGCTTCGGCATCGTGGTCAACAACCAGAACTCGGCGCTGCTGACGATCCTGGTGTTCGGCGTCGGCACGGACTACGCGCTGTTGCTCATCTCTCGATATCGGGAGACACTGCACCACCACGAAAACGTCCGGGTCGCGATGGTCCACGCGCTGCGCGGCGCGGCGCCGGCCATCGTCGCGTCCGCGGCCACGGTGGTCGCCGGCCTGCTCTGCCTACTCGTCGCGGACCTGAACAGCACCAGCGGGTTGGGCCCGATCGGTGCGGCCGGCATCCTGTGCGCGCTGGTGGCCATGCTGACGCTGTTCCCGGCGGTGCTCGTGGTGCTCGGCAGGCGGATCTTCTGGCCGGCCATCCCGCGGTTCAGCACGGCCGTGGAGGAGAAGGTGGGGCTGTGGGGACGACTCGGCGCCGCCATCAGCCGCCGCCGGTGGGTGGCGACGCTCGGCTCGCTCGGAGTCCTCGGCGTGCTCGCCATCGGGCTGGCGGGCAACACCGGCGCCCTGCGGGAGCAGGACCAGTTCCTGTCCGCGCCGGAGTCGGTCACCGGCTTCACCGTGCTCCGCCAGCACTTCCCGGAGCTCGGCGGCATGCCGATGACGATCTACACGCGGCCGGCGTACCAGGTGCGGGTCCTCAACGTCGTCAAGGGCACCCCCGGTGTGGCTCAGGCCTTCCCGGGTGAGATCAAGGCTGGCTGGGTCGACATCTCCGTGTTCCCGAAGGATGCGCCGGACACCGTCGCAGAGTACGACACGATCGAGCGGGTGCGCACCGCCGTGCACGCGGTGAGCGGGGCGGAGGCGATCGTCGGCGGGCCGAGTGCCGAGAACCTCGACACCGAGGTGACCACCAGCCGCGACGAGAAGCTGGTGATCCCGCTGGTGCTCGCCGTCGTCCTGATCGTCCTCGGGCTGCTGCTGCGCGCGATCGTGGCCCCGCTGGTCCTGATGGCCACCGTGATCGTCTCATTCGCCGCGGCCTTCGGCGGCAGCGTGTTCGTCTTCGACACGATCCTCGGGTTCAAGGGCGTCGACTATTCGGTGCCGCTACTGGCGTTCCTGTTCCTGGTGGCGCTCGGCGTCGACTACAACATCTTCCTGGCCAGCCGGGCCCGGGAGGAGACCGTGCGTCTCGGCACCAGAGAGGGCATGCTCAAAGCCCTGAAGGCCACCGGTGGCGTCATCACCTCGGCAGGCCTGGTCCTGGCGGCCACATTCGCGGTCCTCACCTCACTTCCGCTGGTGATGCTGATCGAGGTCGGGTTCCTGGTCGCCTTCGGCGTGCTGCTCGACGCCCTGCTGGTGCGGTCGGTCCTGGTGCCCGCCCTCACCCTGCTGATCGGCCGGCGGATCTGGTGGCCGAGCCGGCTGTCCCGTCCGACGGCGGAGCGGCCGAACGGTCAACAGTCGCTCGCCGACGACGAGGAGCCCGCGCTGCAACGATGAACGCGGCGGCACGGACAAGCTCCGGGGACGGTGCCATCGGACTGTTCGTGCCCAGGGACGTCATCAGGCAGAAGTGCGCGAACTACATGCGCGGCGGCAAGCCGGCCCAACGGGGCCCGTTGCTTCACGACCAGGACTTCACCATCGTCGCGAAGTACGGCTCCGAATACCGAGGTCCAGTACTACCTGCTCGCCCAGGACGTGTTCCGCCTGGAACGCCTGCGCTGGGTCATGGAGACCTCGATGCTCAGAACCCTCGCCGGCAAGCACAAGTCCACCGTCACGAAGATGGCCGCAAAGCACCGGACAGTCATCGAGACCCCCGACGGGAAACGGACCTGCTTCCAGGTCACCATCCCCCGGGACAAGGGAAGGAAATCACTGGTCGCCCGCTTCGGCGGGATCCCGCTCAAACGCCGACGCACCGCGGTCCTCACCGACCTGTCACCGGTCATGGCCAGCATCAAGCGGAACGAACTGGTCCTTCGGCTCCTCGCCGAACGCTGCGAGATCTGCGGCTCGCGGACAAACTTCGACGTGCACCATGTCCGCAAGCTCGCCGACCTCAACCGTCACGACCGGCCCGACAGGCCCGCCTGGGTCCACCTCATTGCCAAACGGTGCCGCAAGACCCTTGTCATCTGCCGCGACTGCCACGAGGACACCCACGCCGGCCGCATCAACGCACCCACCCGGCACCGACCACTGGAGAGCCGTGTGTTGCGAAAGTGACCAGCACGGTTCGGGAAGGGGCCGACGGAAAAGGACCCACACCACGGGCACCTCGCCGGCGGCCTACTTCACTCGGCGAGCGGCCTGGAGAAACGGACCAGCGGCAACACTGACACCGCGCTCCAGGCCGACTCAACTAGCCGGCCCGACGGCTGTGTCGCCTGGGCCTTGCCTACCGGGCAGGACCTCGACGCCACCACGCTGGTGCGTGTGCTGGGCAGCTGGTTCGGCCAACCGGCCTGAGCGGCCGTATTAACGTTCGTCTCAGATTCGCTTGGTATGAAGTCGGCGTCAGATAGGCGAGGTAACCCGTGTAGGAGGCTAGTGATGGCATACCGCACCACACAAACACCTGAAAAGAGACTGACATGAAGTCCATCGCAGACCCTCTGAAGCGCCTCACGATGGGACGCCGCGGCTTTCTAACCGGCACGGCACTTGGCATTGGTGCTGGCTTGTCCACGCATGCCGTTGTCTCGGCAGCGAACGAGAACGAGACTTCGGGCAAGACTTCGGACAGGACGTCGGACATTTTCCGGCGAGACCGGGACCTGCCCTTCATCGGCACGGAAGAGACCTTTTCCACCCATGAGTTGATGGTGCTGAACGACAGGCTGTTCCTTGAGGATACTGGTCTTGCCGAGCTCGGCCAGCGCCGCATCGGTGCAATGGATGAGGCGGGGATCAACGTTCAAATCCTCTCCGCGCATACGCCAGGTGTGCAGAATGTCCCAGGCAAGAAGGGCATCGATTTTGCGTATCGTCTCAACAAGATGCTCGTCGATGGACCGATGGCCACCTATCCGGGGCGGTTTAAGGCATTTGCAACCTTGCCGCTGCAGAGTCCGGAGGCCTCGGCAAACGAACTGGAACGCACAGTTCGGGAAGATGGCTTCCTGGGATGTTTGATCAATGGAATCATCGGGAAGAAATTTCTCGACCATCCTGACTTTGAGCCCCTGTTGGCGCGCGCCGAAGCCCTTGATGTGCCGATATACATCCATCCAGGCCTGCCGCCCGACGAGGTTTTCCAAATCTACTACAGCAATATGCGGCCGGAATATCAGAAGGAGTTCCAGGACCAGGTTATTAGCATCTCTGCATATGGATGGCACCAGGAAGTCGTTACTCAGTGCATCCGAATGATCACCTCAGGGGTATTCGACAGGCATCCCAAGCTCCAGATTATCATCGGCCATATGGGAGAGGGCCTTCCGTTCTTCTACAAACGCATCGTGGAGAAGATGAGCGAAGTGACCGAGAGTAGCCTGAAAAAGCCGTTCGAGCAGTATTTCCATGACAATTTCTGGTTCACAACCAGCGCATTCCCCCAGGACGAACTGCTCGATCTCCTGCTGATGTGCATAAGTGTGGATCGAGTGATGTTTGCAACCGACTACCCGTTTGCAAATATGAAAGTTCAAACCGACTGGTTCCGGGCAGTCGATTTGCCACGCGAAGACAAGGAAAAAATTGCGTTCCGAAATGCGGAAAAACTGTTCGGAATGAAAGTCTGACACGTCCCGACGGGCAGAATGATGCCCGTGAAGTGACGCGCCAGCGTCGGCAGACGTGGAGAATGCTTTGGCTGTAAGGCGAGACTACAGCCAAGGTATGCGATGCGCGGCTGCCGCATCACGCGGTCTTCATACACCGGCGCATCGCATGCTCTTCTAGAGAGATCGAAGTGTCGCGCTAGTTCGCTGTAGGCAAGCAAGACGAGCGTAGTAGCGACTCTCTTGAGATCCTCAGCGCGCTGACCCGCCTTGTGATTAACGGCGCGGTTCGCAAGGATCTGCTGCGGGGCCCAGTAGCAGACCCTTGCCAGCGTGAAGCGCCAACGACTGGGATGGGCCAACACCGGACATTGGCTATCGGCTCAGTCCCGCTTCCGGCTGAAACCCCAATCGACACCGCCGTCGCCCCGGGCGACACCGGAGACATGCTGGCCCAGTCCAGGGCACGAGTTGGAAGCCGAGCCCGTCGTCGATCATTGCGAACCTGCATGATTGCGCGACGCTCTAATCATGGCCTCAGGTTGGTCGGGGAGAATGAGCGGCAAAAGCATCGACTGGAGGGGGCGGGCCGGCGTGCGGATCATGATCGCGGATGATGACGCGGCCATCCGTGAGTCGTTGGAGCGGGTGCTCCAGGTCGAGGGTTACGACACCAGCACTGTGGCCAATGGTCTCGCCGTGCTTGACGGGGTCGGTGAGGCCGGCGGTGACACGCTGGATCTGCTGATCCTCGACGTGATGATGCCCCGCCTCGGCGGGTTGGAGACCTGCCGGCGGTTGCGGGCGGCGGGTCGGGATCTGCCGGTGCTAATGCTGACCGCTCGTGACCAGGTCTCCGACCGGGTCGCGGGGCTGGACGCGGGCGCCGACGACTATCTGCCCAAGCCGTTCGCCACCGAGGAGTTGCTGGCCCGGGTGCGGGCCTTGCTGCGCCGGCGCACGCCGGGCGACGGGGAGTCGCAGATCCTGTCGTTCGCCGACGTTCGGCTCGATCCCGACAGGTTCGAGGCGTGGCGTGGCGGGCGGCCGCTCCATCTGACCCGGACCGAGTTCTCCCTCCTGCAGGTCCTCGTGCGCAACGCGACCCGGGTCTTGACCCGCGACGCGCTGTTCGAGGCGATCTGGGGCTTCGACATGAGCGCCACCGCCAACAACCTCCAGGTATACGTGAGCTACCTGCGCCGCAAGATGGAGGCCGAGGGTGAGCCGCGACTGATCTACACGCTGCGCGGCCTGGGATACACGTTGCGGGAGACTCCTCCGTGAGCAGGCACGCCCGCCGGGAACCGCGCCGGCTGACCCGATGGTGGCGCCGGCGGTCCCTGCGGACCAGGCTGACGGTGATCGCGGCGACGGCCATCGCGGTCAGCGTGTTCGTGGCCTTCCAGGTGGCCAGCCAGCTACTGGACTGGGAGCTGCGGGACACCGCCGAGGATCAGCTGCGCGCCGACTCCCGCGTCCTGGCGACGAACGCGGAGCGCGCCGGCCTGGCGCAGCTCCAGCTACCGCCGTACACCGGATCCGGTCCGCTGGTGCGGATCATCCTGCCCGACGGCTCGACCCGGACGCCGGCCGGCCAACCCGCGCTGCCCCCGGTCAGCGAGCACGCCAGGCGCGTGGCGCAGGGCGTGTCGGCCGACCTGATGGAGTCGAACGACAGCGACGAGGACGGCTACCACATCTACACGCTGCGGGCGGGCGACGGCGCGGTCCAGGTGGCCCGCGTCGCCGACGACAGCCCGATCAACCAGTTCGGGTTCGGTATGCTGCTGATCGGGCTGCTCTGCGTGGTCGGCGGCGCCCTTGTCGGGCGGACCGTGGCGCGGACCGGGCTGGCGCCGATCGACCGGCTGACCGCCGCCGCGGAACGTGTCGCGCACACCCGGGATCTCGACGCCGACATCCCGGACGAGGGCGGCGGGGAGATCCGGCGGCTGATCCAGTCGATCAACGACATGCTCGCCGCGCTCCGTGACTCCCGTCGGGCCCAGCGGCTGCTCGCCGAGGACGCCGCCCACGAGCTCAAGACCCCGCTCACCAGCCTGCGCCTCAACGTCGAGCTGCTGATCCGGCTCGATCGGCGCGGCACCCTCGACACGGCCCTCTCGGCGGAGAGCCGGACTCGGCTGCTCAACGATCTCGGCGCCCAGGTGGCCGAGTTGAGCACCCTTGCCGCCGAGTTGACCGACCTGGCGCGCGGTGACGTCAGCGACGAGAGCACCGAGGTGCTCGACCTCGCCGATGTGGTGGTGGCCGCCGCGACCCGGGCGCGTTCCCGTGTGCCCGACATCGAGATCGCGGTCGACGTGACCTCCGTGTGGGTGAGCGGGCGTCCCGCCGGCCTCCAGCGGGCGGTACTCAACCTCATCGACAACGCCGGCAAGTGGTCCCCCGCGGACCAGCCGGTCCAGGTCCGGCTCCGTGCCGAGGGCGCGTCGGCGGTGCTCGAGGTCGACGACGCCGGGCCCGGCATCGACGCCGCCGACGTGCCGCGGGTGTTCGACCGGTTCTACCGTGCCGGCAGCGCCCGGGCGCTGCCGGGATCCGGTCTGGGGCTGTCGATCGTGCAGCGGGTCGTCGACGCCCACGGCGGCCGAGCCACCGTCGCCCGCTCCGCACGCGGTGGCGCGCTGCTTCGGGTCAGCCTTCCGACCGCTGCCTCGCCCGCTCGGATCGCGCGGCTCACCGCCGGGGAGGATACCGCGGTGCGCTGACCCGTTACCTCTTTGATCGTCCCCAGCCGGGGACTCCTCGGTCGCCCGGCCTGGTATGACTTACTGCCCCTGTCGCGCAGATGCTCCGGGGGTGTTGTCGCCAGGTCGGGTGGCGTCGGCGGACCGCTCATAGGGACAGCTCGGCAACTGTGGCACCGGCTCCGTTGCGTTATGCGTTGGCAAGATCCAGGCAGGGTTGAGCAGTGAAGTCATCGATCCGCTCGCTCTCGTGGCTGCCGCCGAAGTCGGCGTTCGCTGGCTTCCGGTTCCCGGCTGAGGTGATCGTCGTCGCGGTCCGGTGGTACCTGCGCTACGGCCTCTCGTACCGCGACGTGGAGGAGTTGCTGGTCGAGCGTAGCGTCGAGGTCGACCACGTCACCGTCTACCGGTGGGTGCAGCGGTTTACCCCCGCTACTGGCCGACGCCGCCCGATTCGCCCGCCATGCACCAGGCGACAGATGGCATGTCGACGAGACCTACGTCAAAGTCAACGGCGTCTGGCGGTATGTGTTCCGGGCGGTCGACCAGTACGGACAGGTCATCGACGTGCTGGTCTCGGCGCGCCGCGACGCTGACGCGGCCCGGCGGTTCTTCCGCCGGGCACTGTCCGCCTTGAAGGTCAAGCCCAGAGAGGTGGTCACCGACGCCGCCGCAATCTACCCGCCGTCCTGGACGAGCTCGTCCCGTCTGCGTGGCATCACGTCGAGCGGTACGCCAACAACCCGATCGAGGCCGACCACGGCCAACTCAAGCACCGGCTGAGACCGATGCGCGGGCTACGAACCGACAAGACAGCACAGGTGATCATAGCTGGGCACGCCTTCATGTAGAACCTACGCCGCGGGCATTACGAACTCGGACTTGACGCCCCAAGTGGTCTCCGAGTCGCCGCAGCGTTCACCCAACTCGCCCGCGCCGTCTGAGCCTAGGGCGCGGTCACGGCTCCACCGCACCTCGCGATCAAGTAACGCAACGGCGCCCGCAGGAATCGTTCTAGACCCTTCCCAGTGGGCTGCGATCCGGGCGATCTGGGGTGCGGCCGATTCCATCGCGTTTTCCGGGGTGTGGGGAAGTAAACCTTTCGGGGTCGGCATGGCTCAAAGAGGGTGGACTGCCCAGGGAGGGGGACTCACCACGTGCGCCCGGACAGGGAACATGACTTCTCGCAGTACATTGCGAGCCGGAGACAGCGGCTGCACCGCGTCGCGTATCACCTGCTCGGCGACCGTGACCAGGCCGACGATGCGGTGCAGCACGCGCTGACCGTGCTGTACCAGCGGTGGAATCGCATGCACGACGTCGACAACCTCGACGGCTACGTCCACACGATGGTCGTACGGCAGTGCCTGCGGGACCGGCGGCGGTGGCTGTCGCGCGTCCATCTGTGGGGTGCCGCGCCGGATGTGGCGGTCGCTGCCACCGACCCGGAGGTCGAGCAGCGGATGCTGCTGCGGGCCGCGTTGCGTGAGCTGCCGCGGCGGCAGCGGACCGTGCTCGTGCTGCGGTTCCTGTGCGACCTGCCCGTGCTGGAGGTCGCGCAGCTGCTCGGGCTGGCCGAGGGCACCGTCAAGGCGCACACCGCCAAGGGCCTCGACGCCTTGCGCCGACGCCTGGACAGCACGACTGCGGAGCGGAACTCGAGGAGCGTGGTATGAGCGAGAACCCGTTCGCGATCCTGACCCGTGAGCCGGTCCCGGACAGCTGCCTGGATGTGGAGGCGGTCATCGCCGGTGGCCGTGCCCGGGTACGCCGGCGCCGTGGCGCGTCCGTGGTCGCCGCCGCCGTCGCCGTGGCGCTCGTCGTGGGGGCCGTGGCCGTCGCCCAGCAGCGGCCCGGGCCGCGGCCCGATCCGGTGGGGCCGGCGCCTTCGCCGTCTCAGTCGCCCTCGTCGAGGTGCGCCCCGGCGCCGCTGACCCAGCTCGGCCCGTCGGTGTACGTCACGGTCGACGCGTCCGGCCGATACATCGTGGGTATCCCGGACACCGCCGACGGCACGGTGATCCTGTACGGCCCCGGCGGCACACAGACGCTCACCACCGTGCCGAGGCTGCTCCCCGACAGCGTCAACGGCAGCGGGACGATCATCGGCAATGTTGCGAACGACGTCGACGCCGACGGGTACGTCGTCGACGGGGACACCACGACCGCCCTCGGCAAGCCGCCAGGCGCGCTGAACGTCCGGGCCAACGGGATCAACGACGCCGGCGATATCGTCGGCGATGCCCGCATGCCGGGTGGGAAGTTCCGGGCTGTCGTGTGGCGGCACGGGAAGTGGAACCAGCCGCAGCTGCTGTCGACCCCGACCGGCGGGCAGGCCGGTGGACAGTCCGCCGCCCACGGCATCAGCACGGACGGGAGGATCGTCGGCAGCGTCGGCAACGGCGCCCAGCCGTACCTGTGGCAGGCCGACGGCACGGGCCAGGCCCTGCCGACCCCGCAAGGCAAGCCTGGCGGGCTCGCGGCCCGGGTCGTCGGGGACTGGGCCGACGGCCCGGTTGACTACCTCGCTGGTACCACGGTGCGGCCGAGCGGACGGCGGGTTGCCACGGCCCCGCTGTCGTGGGCCCGGTGGAACCTGCGCACCGGAGAGGTCCGGGAAGTCCAGACCGGCCCACAGAGTGCGGGCGCATCCGGCCTGCTGCCCGACGGCACCGTGGTACTCAACGTCACCGACGGCACCACGCTATGGACGGAAACCGGGACCACGAAGCTGCCCGTCCCGGCCGGCTACGACCGCACCATGGTCACCGGGGCCGGCAGCAACGGCCTGCTGGTCGGCACCGCACTCCAACGCAACGGAAAGTCCGCACCGTTCCGCTGGGCCTGCCACCAGGCCAGGTAGCACACCACCCCGGGCGGCCGACCCCACAGCCGGGCCGCGGCGGTCAACCGCCGCGGCCCCAGCATCCCACAAGGCGCCGCGACCACCCGCCCCGTGATCCGATGCGCGCTCACGGCCGATGTGCATGCGACCGGTCCAGATCAACAACAGGCGAAGCGCGGATGCTGCGCGGAACCGCTGAGCTTAGGACCATCTCTTGCGCCGGCCGAACCAGGCGAAGACGGCCTGCCACGCCTGGATCATCCACGTGGGGTCGCCGCCCCCCCTCAAGGGAGTGCGTGCCAACGAAGTCCGCATTCGGATCCCTGCGGCCTTCGTACTCGGCGTTGCTCTGACCCGGCAGACGCTTCTCCGGCGCGGCCATCTCATCATGGTGGATGCGCAACGTCCTGGAGGTCAAGTCCGTCGCGGCCGACAGCAACGACCCCTTGATCATCGGCCAGCCCGAGGATGCGCTTCACGCCACGTGGATCGAGGAATATCTGGTCGCGAAGTTTCGCGACCTGCGCGGCGGCCGTACATCTCCGCCACCCGCGTTCCGGGAGAAGGCGCCCGAATGAATCGGCACCGACCCGGCCGACCTGGAGAGTAGCGGCATAGAACCTGGGACGCAGTAGGTGCCACCCACCGTGTGGTGCCTGCTCAGATCTGGTTCGCGCCTCCGTCAACGTAGAAGTTCGCGCCGACGACGTAGCTGCTCTGTTCCGAGGCCAGGAAGGCCACGACTGCGGCGGCCTCCTCAGGCTGACCCATGCGGCCCCTGGCCACGGTCGCGGTGACATTCTCCTTGACGGCCCGAGCGGTCTCCTCGTCGCCGAAAGCGGCGGTGCCGCCGGGAGTCTCGATCCATGCCGGCGAGACGACGTTGACCCTGATGCCACGGCCTTTGAGCTCGTTGGACCACGTCCGCGCGAAGGACCGGACGGCCGCCTTCGACGCCGCGTACGCGCCGAACGCCTCTACCCCACGGTCGCCGGCGGTCGAACCGAGCAGGACGATCGAGGCTCCGTCGTTGAGCAGCGGCAACGCCTTCTGCACGGTGAACAGCGTACCTCGGACGTTCACCGCGAAGGTCTGGTCGAAGTGCTTCTCGGTGGTCTGCTCCAGCGTCATGAATGTACCGACCGCGGCGTTCGCCACAAGCACGTCCAAACCCTTGCCCCGGGACCGGACCGCCTCGTAGAGCCGGTTCAGGTCCTCCGGCTTCGAGATGTCGCCGACGACCGCAGTGGCCCGGTCTGCTCCGATGGTCTTGACGGCGGCCTCCAGCTCGGCCTCGCGCCGCCCGGTGATGAACACATACGCGCCCTCGTCCGCCAGCCGTACGGCGGTGGCCAGACCGATCCCGCTGCTTCCTCCCGTGACCACCGACGTCTTGCCATCCAGCTGTCCCATGTGGGTGTCTCCATCGCTCTGTCGATGCCGATCCGTTCGACATCGATCCTGCGTGAGATCGCGAATACCATCCATAATGCAGAATCCGGCATTCTTTACGTATCGTCCAGGAGGTGTCGTCAGTGCTCGGCTTTCGGGATCCAGTGGCTGACGCGATCGGTCTGCTCCGGCCCCGCACGGTGGTCGGGCCCAGCGTCCGGGCCGCAGGAGCGTGGGCGTTGCGCTTCGACCCGTTCCTGCACGTGCGGATCGGCGGCCTCGTGCGCGGCACGTGCTGGTTGACTCTCGAAGCGCACGAGCCGGTGCTCCTGCAGGAGGGTGACACGTTCATGCTGGGCAACCCGCCGCCTTACGTGCTGGCCAGCACGCTCGTCGCGAGCCCGCGCCCGGCGGAGCCGGTGTGGGCGGGTGCCGAAGACGGGTTCGTGCGGATCGGTCCGGAGTCTGAGGAGGACCTCTACCTCTGCGTCGGGCACATCGCGTTCGACGACAGCAACGCGGCCCTCCTGACCGATCTTCTGCCGCCGCTCGTGATCGTCCGCGCGGCCGATCCTCACGGCAGGCGGCTCGCGCAGCTGATCGATCTTTTGGCCACCGAGGTCGGGGTCGCCGCCGCCGGCGGCCCGCTGGTGCAGAACCACCTCGCACAGATCCTGCTCGTGCACATGCTGCGCGCACACGCCGGTCAGACAGACCGGCCCACAGGCTGGCTGGGCGCCCTGAACGAGGACGGCATCGGTGCCGCCCTGCGCGCCGTGCACGCCGACGTGGCCCACCCCTGGAGCCTCAAGGAACTCGCCGAGATCAGCCACATGTCGCGTTCCGCGTTCGCCCAGACCTTCAAGAGCCACGTCGGGGTCCCACCCCTGGAGTACCTGATCCAATGGCGCATGAGCCTCGCCCGCGACGCCCTCGCCCGCGACACTCTGTCGATCTCCGAGCTCGCACGGGCCACGGGCTACCTGTCCGAGAGCGCGTTCAGCACCGCGTTCCGCCGCGTGGTCGGCTCATCGCCCGCACAGTTCCGCAACCAGGCACGGCAGCCACCGCGCTCGGCCGCGAACGGAAGCTGAAGGAGGAAGTCAACGGCGGCTTGAAATTGGCTCTGGCACGGATTCCGTGATCGTCCTTGGTGTGCTGGTTAGGGGCGGTTGAGGATGCGTTTGCGGAGTAGGTCGAGTTTGGCGCGGCCGAACATCTGGCGTTTGATCGTTTTGATCCGGTTGACGGTTCCTTCGACGGCGCCGGAGCTCCGGTGGTGGGTGAGGCCGGCGACGACGGCGTCGAAGTCGCGCATCAGTCCGGTGGCGAAGCCGCTGATCTGCGGGAATGGGCTGTTGGTGGCCTCGTTGATCCAGGTTTCGAGGCGCTTCCCGCCGCGGTTGCGGACCAGGTGGGTGAAGCCGTGCGCCAGGT